>DATCBX010000025.1:0-33026 GCA_036511635.1 Acidimicrobiales bacterium
CAGAAGTCGCCTATTGGGGCCGTTGCCCAAAGTGTCAAGCCGAGGGCCGCATGCCCACTCGTCTCGATCCGTCAACAGATCGACGCCAAAGTCAGCGCAACGTTGTAACGCAAAAGCCGTAACCAATCCTGAAGTCCGTCACGAGGAAAATCCTCGTGCTTGATACATATGATGCAACCAAAGGAGATCACATGACGAACGAAATCAAGTGCCCGGTAATGGGTGGTGCGAACACGCACTTGGCTGGGAGCCAGCCGAACGATAAGTGGTGGCCGAATCAGCTGAACGTAAAGATCCTTAACCAGAACTCCTCTTTGGCCAATCCCTTGGGCGAGGATTTCAACTACGCCAAAGAGTTCAAGACGCTTGACCTCGATGCCCTGAAGAAGGACATCGTCGCGTTGATGACCTCGTCGAAGGATTGGTGGCCCGCTGACTTTGGCCACTACGGACCACTCTTCATTCGCATGGCGTGGCACAGCGCCGGTACGTACCGCGTCGGCGATGGCCGCGGCGGTGCGGGCTCTGGAGCGCAACGTTTTGCGCCTCTCAACAGTTGGCCCGACAACGTGAACCTCGACAAGGCGCGCCGACTTCTCTGGTCGATCAAGCAGAAGTACGGCAACAAGATCTCCTGGGCCGACCTCATCATCTTCACGGGCAACTGTGCACTCGAATCGATGGGGTTCAAGACCTACGGTTACGCGGGTGGACGCGTAGACATCTGGGAACCCGAACTCGACGTCTACTGGGGACCGGAAGAGACGTGGCTCGGTGACGAGCGCTACACCGGCGACCGTCAACTCGACAATCCCCTCGGCGCCGTGCAAATGGGCCTCATTTACGTCAATCCCGAAGGACCCAACGGCAACCCTGATCCACTCGCGTCGGCCAAAGATATCCGTGAGACGTTTCTTCGCATGGCGATGAACGACGAGGAGACCGTCGCGCTCATTGCCGGTGGGCACTCATTCGGCAAGACCCACGGAGCGGCCGATCCCAATCAGTACGGCGGTCGCGAGCCCGAAGGGGCGCCCCTCGAAGAGCAAGGTCTGGGCTGGAGCAACAGTTTCGGCACCGGTGTTGGTGCCGACGCTATTGGAAGTGGACTCGAAGGAATCTGGACGGCAACGCCGGCGCAGTGGTCGAACGACTTCTTCGACAATCTTTTCGAATTTGAGTGGGAGCTTTCGAAGAGCCCTGCCGGTGCGTCGCAGTGGACTCCAAAGAACGGCGCGGGCGCGGGCACCATTCCCGACGCCTTCGATCCGTCGAAGAAGCACGTTCCCACGATGCTCACGACGGACCTCGCGCTGCGTTTCGATCCGATCTATGGACCAATCTCGAAACGTTTTCATGAGCATCCTGATGAGTTCGCCGACGCCTTTGCCAAGGCGTGGTACAAACTGACGCACCGTGACATGGGTCCTTACGTCCGTGGACTCGGCGCGTTGAAACCTGCGGAGCCAGAGATCTGGCAAGACCCGGTGCCCGCATCCTCGAAAAACTTGATCGGTGCGAAGAAGATCGCTGAGCTAAAGGGCCAGATTCTCGCTTCCGGTCTTTCCATTTCCCAATTGGTCTCGACCGCGTGGGCCTCGGCGTCGTCGTATCGCGGTACCGACAAGCGTGGTGGCGCGAACGGTGCGCGCGTGCGCCTGGCGCCGCAGAAGGACTGGGAAGCCAACAGTCCCGCCGAACTTGCAAAGGTGCTGGCGACCCTGGAGGGAATCCAGAAGGAATTCAACGGCTCGCAGAAGAAAGATAAGACGGTCTCTCTCGCTGACCTCATCGTGTTAGGTGGGTGCGCCGCCGTCGAACAGGCAGCGAAAAACGCGGGACATGACGTTGAGGTTCCCTTCGTGCCGGGCCGAGCGGACGCGTCGCAGGATCAGACCGACGTTGAATCCTTCGAGGTGCTCGAACCAAAGGCCGACGGGTTTCGTAACTACGTCGGCGCTGGCCAGAGCCGCACCGCGGAGGAACTCCTGCTCGATCGGGCGCACTTGTTGACGCTGAGCGCCCCAGAGATGACGGTTCTACTCGGTGGCATGCGTGTCTTGAACGCAAACTTCCAGCAGTTCCAACTCGGCGTCTTCACAACGAAGCCCGAGACGTTGACCAACGATTTCTTCGTGAACCTGCTCGACATGGGTACGCAGTGGAAGGCAACGTCTGAGGCTGAGGAGACGTTTGAAGGACGCGATCGTGCAACGGGATCACTCAGGTGGACCGCAAGCCGCGCGGACCTCGTCTTTGGATCGAACTCACAGTTGCGAGCAATCGCCGAGGTCTACGCAACCGACGGCGCACAGGCGAAATTCGTGCGTGACTTTGTCGCTGTCTGGGACAAAGTTATGTCGCTCGATCGATTCGACCTCATCTGATAGCGAGGTACGTCTCGCTAGTACGGCATCGTTGATGTTACGTCGAGGCCTTGATCGTCTCAAGTAGCGCGTGCGCCGCGCTGCGTCCAGAACCAATGCTGGCCGGAATGCCTACACCGTCGTAGGCGTTGCCGGCTAACGCAACGGAGATGCGCGCACTCGCCGCACGGGCTCGTTGCACGCGTTCTTTGTGGCCAACCCGGTACTGCGGCAGTGCGTTGGGCCAACGTTGCACGTGCGACTCGACGTGCGCGCCGAATCGTGTCAGCAAATAGTTGAGTTCACGACGAACGCGCTGCACTAACTCTTCGTCGGTCATCTCCACCCAGCGCGCGTCGTCGCTTCGTCCAACATGCGCTCGCAGCACCACGTCGCTGTCGCGCGCGAGGTGAGGCCACTTTCGATCCAACAGCGTGACGGCCGTCACCATCAATGAGCCTTCGCCACCCCACGCGCTACCAAGCGGCACAAGAATGCCAGTGCCACTCGCGGGCATCGAAATCTCACTCTTTTCCAGTGCGAAGGTGACCATGGCGGCACCGGCGCTCTCGATCTGGCGTAGCTCTTCGAGAGAAGGATCGTGTGAGCCAAGGAGTGCGCTAACGATGGGAGCCGAGGTCGCAAGGACGATGGCGTTCGCGGGCGTCGTAGTGTTAAGGGTGTCGACTTCCCAGGGGTAGTTGCCGGCGGGCGTTCTGCGAAGTGCGGTGACACCAACGCCGTGTCGAAGCACGACACCTCGCTCGGCTAACTGACGAACAAGTTCACGCGGTAGTGAACCAACACCATCGACGAGCGTGAAAAACGTTGGACCACCCGACGTCGTTTCAACCTTCGGACCAGGAGTGACGGTAGTAGGCGATCGAAGCGCCTTCATGAGTGAGCCGCCCTTTTGCGCGGCGTCCATTAAAGCTGGAAAAACCGACGTCGCCGAGAGCTCGTCGATTCTGCCAGCCTGGATGCCGCCGATCATTGGTTCAATGAACTGATAACTCAGTTCGCGTCCGAGCTTCCTACGCACGACCTCGCCAATGGTCGCGTCGTCTTTAAGCTGCAGTCGCGTGGGCGCGAGAAGGTCACGTCGTGCCGCGAGGCGACCTCGCCAAGAGATCCCCTTGAATCGCAACAGTGCTTTTAGATCGGTGGGCACACCAAGGACGAGACCCGCCGGCAACTCGTGCAAGGCACCTCGCGACCACAGCCAAGCGCCACTCGCGTTGATGGCTTCGAGATGACCGCGCAGACCGAGTTCGTCAACCAGTGTCACTGCTTCGGGGCGACGCGCGAGAAAACCATCAGCGCCAAGATCGATGGTGCGTCCAGCGAACGTCGCGGTCTGGAGTGAGCCACCGAAAGTATCGCTGGCTTCGATGACCTCAATGCGTGGCGTCAACTCGTTGGGACCTTCAGCGCCACCACTGAGTTCCCACGCGGCCGCCAGTCCGCTCACGCCGCCGCCCACCACGACGACCGAGGCGCGGCTCACTTACGACGCCGCACTTCGAACGGCGTTGGCGAGCAGTGCGGTAAAGATCGGATCGTCGTTCAGGGAATCCGTGCGAACCAAATTGAGACCAATATCGTGGGCCACACTCTGCGCTTCAATGTCGATGTCAAAGACGACCTCGAGGTGATCAGAGACGAAACCAATAGGACAGGACACCACGTCGGTAATGCCACGCTCGCGCTTTTCTCGAAGCGCCACCAAGATGTCGGGACCGAGCCAGGGATCGGCGGTGCGACCAGCGGACTGCCAGACCACGTCGAAGTTCGCGATGCCCGCGAGGGACGCGGCGATCTCGGCACTTTCTCTTAACTGATCGGCGTACGTGTCACCGTTCTCGAGCACCTTAAGGGGCAGGGAGTGCGCGCTAAAGAGCACTTCGGTGGAGTCGTGGCGCGACGAGGGAATGGTCGCGAGCGCGTCGTTGACGCGTTGGGCAATGAGTTCGAGAAATCCTGTCGTTTTGTACCAAGCGTCGATTGCGACGAAGTCAACACTGTCGCCGAGCGCTGCCGTGGCTCGGCCCATGTACTGACCAGTTGAGAGTGACGACGAATGCGGAGCGAGCACGAGCCCGACGACCCTCTCGATACCGTCGCGCACAAAGGACTCGGCGGCCTCTTCCAAAAGAGGTGGTTCAAACTTCGATCCGTAGCGAACGTCATACTGACCTGGCGCTTCGCGCTCGAGCGCGCCGGCAATGCCCGCGACTTGGGCGGCGGTGCGCTCGGTGAGCGGCGACGTGCCGCCAATGGCTACGTAGCGACGCGTGAGATCGGCCAGAAGTTCAGGCGTCGGAGGAGAACCCCGACGGATCCTCGTGTAGAACGGCTCGATGCCCTCTGGCGATGACGGCGTGCCGTGCGCCATGACGAGCACGCCGATTTTCACGCGACGCCGGCCCTTCCTTCGTCGTGCACCACGCGTACGACCGCTTCGAGCACGCTCGGATCGGTCGAGGGTAGCACGCCGTGTCCGAGGTTGAAGATGTGGCCGGCTTCATTGCCGGCTTTGGCAATAACTTCGCGCGCCGCATCGACGGCGAGTTCTTTGGTGGCCAGACAGCGCGCGGGATCCAAATTTCCCTGGACGGGCTTGTTGCCAACACGCCGGCGACCTTCGTCTAGGTCCACGTGCCAGTCAATGCCAACGACCGTGCTGTTCGCGCTACTCATGAGGCCAAGCAGTTCGCCCGTGCCGACGCCAAAGAGAATGGTTGGCACGTCCAAGTCCGCGACACCTTCAAGCACGCGTTTCGTCGAGGGCAGTGCGAAGCGTTCGTACTCACTTCGCGTGAGTGATCCCGCCCACGAGTCGAAGAGCTGAACGGCGCGCGCGCCGTGCTCTATTTGTGCACGAAGGAAGGTGATGGTGATGTCGGCGAGACGATCGAGGAGTTGATCAAAGAGCGCGGGCTTTTCGTGCATCATTGTCTTGATGACGGCGAACTCGCGCGTGGGTGCGCCTTCGACGAGGTAGCTCGCGACGGTAAAAGGCGCTCCGGCGAATCCAATGAGTGGGGTGTTGGTTTCCTTTAGTTGTTCAACGACGAGATCGACGGTTGTCGTGACGTGCGCGATGTCGTCTTTAGTGAGGCTGCGAAGTCGCTCGAGGTCGGAGGCGCTCGTAAAGGGCTTGGCGATAACTGGACCACGACCAGGCACGACGTCGACGCCAAAACCAATGGCGTGATAGGGCACCACGATGTCAGAGAAGAGAATCGCCGCGTCGACGCCGTAGCGAGTGACGGGCTGCATCGTGACCTCAGCCGCCAGGGCGGGGTCGGCGATGGCGTCGAGGATTGAACCGGTGGAGCGAAGGGCGCGGTACTCGGGCAGTGAGCGGCCGGCCTGACGCATAAACCACACCGGTACGTGTTCTACGGACTCACCACGACAGGCCCGCAGGAAAACTGGCTCTTTCACGACGCTCCTTTTGCTGTATCCAATCTACGTCAGCGTCTCAAAGCGTGTGTCCTAATTGGACCCACCGGTTTACCTTGACCAACTGAACCAAGTGGCTCAGTGATGCTTGTTCACCGTCCGACTTCCCCAACGATGATCCGTCTTGGTCCTCGGTTCCGACCCAATGCCCTTATCACGGTGTCGTGATAGTTGTGCGGGTGACGATCGGCTCTTCCCGCGTACTTGGCGGTGCTGATCCTTAAGTGATCAAGTTGTAGAAAGAAGCAGAGCGCGCGTTGTCTCCGTTGGAGTGTCCACTGGTTGCTCCTTGGGTTGCCAACGGGCCAGGTTGATGGCTGCGTTGAGATCGCGGTCAATGGCCAGACCACAGACGTCGCAGGAGTAAATCCGCTGCGACAGGTTCAGTTCAGATTTGATCTCACCACAACCAGAGCAGGTCTTGGACGACGGGAAGAACCGGTCGACCATTCGCACCTCGACGCCGTGCCACCTGGCCTTGTAGAGGATCTGGCGGGACAGTTCGCCCATCGCGGCGTCCGAAATGGACTTTGCGAGGTGTCGGTTCCTGACCATGCTCGCGACGTTGAGATCTTCGACTGCCAGTATTTGAGCTCTGGTCACGAGAGCCTTCGATGCCTCATGGACCAGATGTCGTCGGGTATTGGCGACCTTTCGATGAGTCTTCGCGAGTCGGCCGCGTGCTCGCTGACGACCTTTGGACCCTGGTGTGGTTCTGGCCAGGGCCTGGTTGGCCGCCTTGAGCGTGGCTTGCGCTTCTCTTAATGTTTTCACCCCCTCGAAGTCCTCGAAGAGGGTGCCGTTCGCGTCCGCTGCGACGCAGAGAAAAGTAATCCCCCGGTCGACCCCCACGGGAACAGTGTGACGTGTGCTGCGGCTTCGCTCGGCCTGGTGCAGTTCGGCCGCGACGCCCGTCAGCGAGACCGTCCAGCGTCCCGCGCGTTGGGTCAATGTCGCGGAGTAGATGTGGAACCGTCCAGCGTCGATCATGCGCCGAACCTTGCGCGTTGGCCCGAAGAGTTTGACCGGTCCAAGCTTGGGCAGTCGAAGGTGCCTGGCGTCGCTGAATCGGATTGGATGTTTCGATGGCGCATTCTCTGGTGTGGCGCGATTGCGCAAACGAAAGCTCGGCGTCACCTTTCCCTTTGCCTGAAAACGGGGGAAGCCAACGGGCGGACCACTTCGCTTGCCATTCCTTGATGCGGAGAAATTCTCAAGCGCGTGTGCTGTGTCTACGCTGGCGCACTCGAAGACGTCACCGGGCAACTCGTGACGCCACGACAGACCTCGGCTGCCGTCGTTGTTGATCGGCGAGTCTTCGGCCAGACCATTTTTCCAGGCGTTGAATTCGTTGATGAAGGAGAACCCCGACCACGAGAGCGAGGGAGTGAGTAGTTCGAACGGCCCCCCGAGGTCCGAGAATGCCTCACGCTCAGTCGACCGGGCACTCAAGTTGGCGTTCACTCGAGCCAAATGGTGATTCATCGTGAAGCGGCGAGCGCCAGCGCACTTGGCGAGCAGTTTCCGCTGTTCGACGTTGGGATCAAGGGCGAACTGGAACGTGACCGCGCGCGAGAGCACCTGACCGCTATGGGAGATCGGCGCAGCAGCTGTCGTCGTGGTCATGAAACTGATTCTCACTGAGGGCTGTCACATGGCACTTATTGACGTCCCCGACGGAATTGAGTCGTACCGGGCCGGTCAGTGCCTCGGCAATCGCGGTGCACGGCGGAATGCTCCTTCAACTAGGACGGGCACGACGTCGCTGACGCCGTAATCGGACGCGTACACAACATCGTCGCGACAACCACGCTCAATTAACTCGCGCCCTGACACGCACGAAAGTATCGCGTCGGCGATTGAATCTTTGGCGTCTCGCCACGCGGCGACCGCCGACGCGGCCTCTGGCGATAAGTCCCCACCTAAATTCGACAGCACCGCGCCGGCACCCAAGAGATCCTCGAGTGAGGGTCGCAAGGTCCCGTCCGGCCAACGCTCCCCACACGCCAGCACCGTCACGGGCAAAGAGGTGGCCGCGACATACTCGGCCACCGCAGGCGCGTTGCGCAGACACGCCGCCACAACGACGGCTCCGTTCTCGGCGGCGAGCACCGAACAGTTTGAGCCGTTGGGTGAGGGCAGGACCACGGCGTCGAGCGTCGCCTCGTTCAACAGAGCCGTTGGGGAGAGCGATGCACCAGCGGCATCGGGGCTGTCAGAAAGCTGCGCACCGAGTGAATCGGCGAAGAAACGTGCCGATTCGTCTTTCCATCGATACGGATACACGATTCCCCCGCGGCTGACTACGGCTTCAACAGCGGTCGAAAAGCGAAGCACGTCGACAACCACAACAATCGAACTTGTTGAAGCCATCAGATCAGAGCCCGACGGGCCCCACTCAAAGCGACGGAAGTAGTCACCCTGCGTTGACCATGTCGAGTGGCTCATTGTCTCAGTCTCCCATGACGTCGTCGCAACAAGGGAGGAAAGACGGACTCACCACACCGCGTCACGGACAATCCCACGACGATGAGTCGAAGTTCATCACCGTGTTTCGGTCCTCGTTTGGAGGGAACCACCATCAGAGGCTCCAACAGCTTCCGCCGGGCATCGGTCAGATCACTCGAATAAGCCACGGCATTATGGAGCCCGTCACCACTCTTGGCGCACTCGCAAAATAGAATGCAGCCTCTCAGATTGTGGTCTTGGTTGAATGCGTGGCGATTCGCCTAGACTTGAATCTTCCCTATTTTGGGAACAGGGGAGAGGTCGTTAATGGCGCACGAGCGTGAGATCGCTGAGGAACAGGATTTTCTCGATCTCGCCCTAAGGGCACTAGATCACATGCGCCAAGGCGCTCGCTCACTGCGCGATAGTGCGGCGGTGGCGAACATGCGCGGGGCGGGCGACCTCGTCGAGCGCGACGTCGTCATGGGTACGGCCCTTTCACGCCTCGATCAACTCGCCATTGGTGACCAAGCACTCTTTTTTGGCCGCATTGACTACCAAGCGAACGGCGACGGACACGCCGACGTGTACCACGTTGGTCGTCTCGCGGTCTCTGACTCGACACTGAACCCCTTGGTGATCGACTGGCGCGCGCCGGTCGCCGAGGCTTTTTACCGCGCGACGGGCGTTGAGCCCCTGGGACTCTCTCGCCGGCGTCACGTATCAATTCGTGCGAACGAAGTCACGGGCGTCGAAGACGAGTACTTCGCCGACGCCGACGGCAACCTCGATCTTCCCGACGACGAAATTCGCTCCGCCACCGAAGAAGGACTCGTCGATGGCGGTCTCGCGCTCGGCGGCCCCGGTGCTCTGCTCGCGGCTTTAGGGCGAGCACGAACGGGTCGCATGGGTGACATCATCGCCACAATCCAGGGCGAACAGGACCAAATCATTCGTAGTCCCTTACCCGGTGTGTTGCTCGTTCAAGGTGGGCCCGGTACTGGAAAGACCGCTGTTGCTCTGCACCGTGCGGCCTACCTGCTTTTTACTCACCGCGCCACGCTCGAGCGCCAAGGCGTTTTAGTCGTGGGTCCCAATCCTCTGTTCTTGAACTACATCGAGAACGTTTTGCCGTCGCTGGGCGAGTCCGGCGTCACGCTCTCCACCATCGCGGGACTCGTGACCAACGTGGAACTCCGTGCCGTTGACTCAGAAGAAGTTGCGGAACTCAAGGGCGACGCGCGCATGGCCAAGGTATTGGCGAAAGCCCTTCGCACGCGCGAACGTGCTCTTCGAGCCGACGTCGAGATCCCGGTTGGTCGGGCCATCGTCTTGTTGCGCGCGCGCTACACCGAAGAGGTAGTCCAACGTGCTCGAAGGCGTCCTGGTAACCACAACCAACGTCGCTCGGCCGTGGGACGAGAACTCGCGTCGCGACTTGCCCACGAGTACCACGACCGTTTCGTTCGCGACGGCTCTGAAGAAGCAAGTGGCGTTGGTGAACTCGCCGAACTCATTCGTTCGACCCCGCAGTTCAAAGAAGCGTTACAACGTATCTGGCCCCGACTCACTGGCCAAGAGTTGTTGCACGATCTCTTGGGCGCGCCGGCACTTCTAAAGGCAGCTGCCCACAACGTGTTGAGCGACGAAGAAATCGCTTTGTTACACCGTGCGCGGTTTACCTCGGTCGAAGACATTGCCTGGACGAAGGCCGACGCTGCGTTAATCGACGAGGCGCGAGTACTGGTCGGACCGCGCAAACGCCCGCGTCCGGTAGTGAAGCCCGGTGAGTCGAACATCCTCGCGGGCGTGGACCTTGACGCTTACGCCGGTAATCATCGAGCGGCCGCTCTTCGCGAAGCGCAACGACTCGTTGTTGCTCAGTCCCAAGAACTTGACGAAGCCGAATTCGTTACCTATGGTCACATCGTTGTCGATGAAGCCCAAGACCTTTCGCCGATGGAACTGCGAGTGCTGAAGCGTCGCGACCTTACGGGATCGATGACCATCGTCGGTGACATGGGTCAGGCAACAACGGCCTCATCTTCTGCCTCATGGGACGCGGTCCTCGCGGTGTTGGCACCTCGTCGCGCGCCACTTCGCGTCGACCTGACGGTCAGTTACCGCACGCCCGAAGAAGTATTGAACTTTGCCGCGGCGACGCTTCGCGAAGCGACGCCTGACCTCGAGCCACCGCGTCCGGTACGTCGCGCGGGGAGCCAGCCACTTGTTGTAAAGGTGAGCCCCGCGGAATTTGATGACGAGCTCGTGTCACTCACGCGCAGCGAAATAGAGTTCGTGGCGCCGGGCCGCGTCGCGGTGATCGTCACGGGTTCGAGAGTCGAAGAAGTTGTCGCGACGTTGCGATCGGGCGGCCTTGAAGCTATCGATCCGCGCGATCTAGAGTCCAAAGGACTTTCGGCCGATTTGGTGGTTTTGGCCGCCGAAGGTGCCAATGGTTTGGAGTTTGATGCCGTGGTCGTTATCGAACCAGGTCAAATTGCCAATCGTGGCGCGAATGGCGCGCCGGGCGTTACAACGCGCGGACTTCGTACCCTCTACGTGGCCCTGACGCGACCGACGAGACGTCTTGCAATTCTTGCGCAAGAGGAACTTCCCCCCACTTTGAACCAACGAGGTTGACCAACTTGTCACAAGGGGGTCGCGATTTCTACTAGAAAGGTAGGCGTGAGTCAGGCAGTTTCCCCCAATAGCCTGGCGGAGCAAGGGAAGATTATCCACGATCGACCGCCGATGTTGGCTATCGGCGTGATGATTTGGCTCGGTTCTGAGCTGATGTTCTTCTCCGGACTCTTCGCCGCACTATTTACAATTCGCGCGCACCTCGCGACGTGGCCTCCCGTCGGCACGCACCTCGACGTCTTGCAATCGGGCCTCTTTACGATTGTCCTCATTGCCTCGTCGTTCACGATGCAGTACGCGGTGTGGTTGATTGAGCACCGACGACGCGGCGCGGCGCGCAATTGGGTAATTGCGACCATCATCATGGGCGCCCTGTTCGTAGGTAACCAGGCGTATGAGTGGACGCACCTCGCGACGCGTTGGTACACCAACTCGTATGGTTCGATTTTCTTTATTACGACAGGCCTTCACGGACTGCACGTGTTCTTAGGACTCGTGGCGATGTCGTTCCTCTTGTTTCGTATGCGTGGTCGTGAAGGTGACCCCGGTGAGCTCTCGACGTTCCAAGGCGTGAGTTACTACTGGCACTTTGTCGACGTCGTCTGGATCGGGCTCTACTCAGCCCTCTTCTTGTTGAAGTAGGTAGGGACTTGTCTTCAACATTCATCAAGCGCGCGTCGCTCTTTTCAGTGGTGGGCGTCTTGGCGTTAGGACCTCTCGCGCTCTTTGCCCAGAGCGCGCACGCCAACAGCCTTAACCCCACCGCGACCACGCGCAAGAATGCTGGCACGCCGAACTCGAACATCGTCGTGAAGAAGAACGGCACCGTCATTAAGTACGGCAACAAGTACATCACCTACTCATCGCCCTCAGCCAAGCTCAACGCGCTCGGCAAGGCGCTCTACATGGAGAACTGTGCGTCGTGTCACGGCACGACCGCCAACGGCGTTCCGGCCAGTGGCGTCAGTGGTGCCTACCCCGACCTCGTGGGTCTTGGACCAGCGACGATTGATTTCTGGATCTCGTCGGGGCGCATGCCCGCGAAAGACCCCCGTGCCGTTGAAGCCCCTCGTCGCCAGGCCGCGTTGACGCCAACCCAGGCGGTCGCGATTGCTGGCTGGGTGAACTCGCTCGATCCCAGTTTCCCCGCCATTCCTACGCCAAACCTGAAGAACGCCAATGTTTCAGAGGGTGCGGCGATCTTTGCCCTCAACTGCGCGGCTTGTCACACCATCGAAGGTGACGGCGACGCGCTCGCGGCCAGCACGTTCTCGCCCTCGCTGCGCCACATTCCCGCGTACCAAGTCGTCGAAGCCATCCGTACGGGCCCGGCCAATATGCCGCGCTTCACGGGCAACCTCTCGGATAAGCAAGTCGCCGACGTCACGAAGTACGTGACGTCCTACATTCAGCATCCCCAAAACCCCGGTGGTTTTGGCCTCGGTGGTCTTGGACCGGTCGCTGAAGGTTTCGTCGCGTTGCTAGTGGGCGTTGGCTTCTTGGTGCTGATCTGTTACTGGATTGGAGAGCGCACGTGAGCGAGCACGACGAACACCGCACGCCGGTTTCGCTAGGCGGACTGAGCGCGGACGACCCGCGCCTACAACCCGCGGCGAAAAATCCACACACCGTCGAGTTGGTCATATCGATCACGTTCGTGATTGGCGCGCTACTTAGCGCGGCCTTTGGCTGGGCCTATTGGGTCAATGCCAAGCCGTGGATTCTCGGCGCCACGATGGGCGGCGGACTTTTCTTCTTGGGCGTTGGTCTCGTCGCGTGGGGCAAGTACCTCATGCCCCGTGGGCCATTCGTCGAAGAGCGTCACACTCTCGCTAACTCTGAGGCCGACCGCGACGCGTTCGCGGCCGCCATCGTTGAGCGTGGTGGCGGGGTCGTAAAGCGTCGCAAGATGCTCGCGGGTCTTCTTGGCGGCGGACTCGGCGTGTTCAGCCTCGTCGCGATGTTCCCCCTAATTCGAAGTCTCGGACCGTTACCTAAGGGCACGCTCTTTCACACGGACTGGCGCAAGGGTTCCTACGCCGTTGACCAGACGGGTCGTCGCGTGTCGGTTGGTGACCTCGCGGTGGGTTCGATCATGACCGTGTTCCCCGAGGGCAAGCAGGACACCGACCGCGGTCAGGCCGTTGACCAGACCGTGTTGATTCGCGTCTCGAACGAACGCTTCACGACCCAAAAGGGTCGCGAAACGTGGGCGCCGTCTGGTTACGTTGCCTACTCCAAACTCTGCACGCACTTGGGCTGTCCGGTGGGGCTGTACGAGCAGCAGTTGCAGTTACTCGTGTGTCCCTGTCACCAGTCGATGTTCGACGTCAAGAACGGTGCCGTTCCGCAGTTTGGACCCGCGCCTCGGCCATTGCCGCAACTGCCGCTCTACATTGACAGCGAAGGATTCATTCGGTCCCAGGGCGACTACAACCAGGCCGTGGGTCCAGGATTCTGGGAGCGCTCATGAGCGACGTCGCCACACCAACTAATAAGCGCGCACAGCGCGAAGCACTTGGGCCCTACGGCAAGATCGGCAAGACCCTCGGTGAACTCGACGACCGCCTTGGCGTTGCCAAGGGTGGCCGCACCTTCATGGACAAGATCTTTCCCGATCACTGGTCCTTCATGCTCGGTGAGATTGCCCTTTACTCTTTCGTGATTTTGATGGTGACGGGCATCTACCTCACCTTCTACTTTGTTCCGAGTTCGGCGGTCGTGACGTACCACGGTTCGTACCTACCCCTCGATGGGCAAAAGGTCACGCAGGCTTTCGCTTCGACAGTGGATCTCTCCTTCAAGGTGCGTGGTGGCTTGTTGATGCGTCAGATGCACCACTGGTCCTGCGACATTTTTGTTGGCGCGCTCGTCGTGCACATGGCCCGTGTGTTCTTTACTGGTGCATTCCGCAAACCTCGTGAACTTAACTGGACGATTGGCCTAACGCTGCTCATTTTGGCCATTGGCAACGGCTTCCTCGGTTACTCGCTGCCTGACGACCTCGTCTCGGGTACCGGTATTCGTATTGCGTACTCAATCATGGAGTCGATCCCACTCGTGGGTACGTACATGGCATTCTTCGTCTTTGGTGGCAACTTCCCGGGCACGGCGGTGATACCGAGATTCTTCGTTCTCCACGTGTTGATCGTGCCACTCATAATTCTTGGACTCGTGGGCGCACACCTCTTCTTGCTCGTGCGTCAAAAGCACACGCAGTTTCCTGGTCCGGGACGCACCGAAAAGAACGTTGTCGGATCTCCCATGTTCCCGGTCTTCATGGCCAAGACAACGGGTTTTCTCTTCGTCGTTGGCGGCATCACGGCACTGCTCGGCGCCTTCGCCCAGATCAACCCGATTTGGCAGTTCGGTCCGTACGACGCGTCGCGTATCTCGTACGCCGTCCAACCTGACTTCTACATGGGTTTCTTGGACGGCGCGCTTCGAATATGGCCGTCCTGGACGTTCCATAGCTTCGGCCATACGATCCCGTTCGAGGTCTTCATTCCGGCCGTCATTTTGCCGGGCATCATCTTCAATCTCGCCTACGTATGGCCAATGATTGAGCGTAAATTCACTGGCGACAATGAGATCCATCACCTCTTGGATCGACCGAGGGATCGCCCTAAGCGCACCGCCGCGGGCGTGGCCGTCTTCGCGCTACTCGCGATGCTCTTTATCGCCAGTTCCACTGACGTGATCGCGAACTTCTTTCACATCTCGCTCAACACCGTGCTGCTCGAGATGCGCATCTTGTGCATCATCGCGCCCTTTATTGCGTACCCGATTACGTACAAGATCTGTCGAGAGATGCAGGGCGTTCACGGGGCGGGTAAGCGCAAGACACCCAACATTGTCACGCGCACCGCTGAGGGCGAGTACGTCGCTACGCCCACGCCGGCCTACAGCGAGGACGCGCATCAAGAGCTCGAGGCCACACCCGTGCCGACCTTTATCGAGGAAACGCCCGACGCGCCGCCTGAAAGTGGCGTACGAACAGTCGAACGTTAGTGTTCTCGCAGCGCTCGCTGCGAGAACGACAACTGATGTTTGTCCCGATCCACGAGTGAAGCGCGCTGCCTAACATGGTCAGCGTGGCAACGTCGCGCGACTTTTTAGAGACCTTCACGTGAGCGTTGTTATTGGCATTGAGCCTCTTACGAGGGACCAACTGGTCTCGGTGGCGCGATTCTTCGAGCCGGTGTCGTTGAGTGAGGACGTTCTGGCGTTGCTGAGCGTACGTCGCGAGGCGATTGACGAACTGGTCGAAAGTGGCGAGCCAATCTACGGACTCTCGACGGGATTTGGGTCACTCGCGACAACGTCCATCTCACCGACCGAGCGGCGCCAGCTTCAACGCTCACTCATTCGTTCTCACGCTGCGGGCGTAGGTCTCGAAGTCGAGTCAGAAGTCGTGCGCGCGATGATGGTCTCGCGACTCACTAATCTCTGCAGCGGCGTGTCAGGTGTTCGAGCGACAACCGCGCTGGCGTACGCAGCATTGTTAAACGCCAATATCACGCCCATCGTGCATGAGTTTGGTTCATTGGGATGTTCCGGCGACTTAGCGCCTCTCGCGCACGTGGCACTCGCCTTGATGGGCGAGGGTGACGTGCGAGACGCCGGGGGAGCACGCGTCCTCGCCGCGGACGCTCTGACGGACGCTGGACTCACGCCGGTTGAGCTCGCCGAAAAAGAAGGACTCGCGCTCATTAACGGCACCGACGGCATGCTCGGCCAGTTGATCTTGGCGATTGATGACGGCATGGCCTTGATGCAACAGATGGATATTGCTGCGGCGATGTCGATCCAGGCCCTTCGCGGAACGAACCGCGTCTTTAGCGCTGAAGTGCACGCGCTGCGACCACACCCCGGCCAGCTCGCCAGCGCTAAGAATCTCGCGGCGCTGCTCGTTGACTCAGAGATCGTGAGCTCGCATCTTGACGATCCTTCACAGGTGCAAGACGCGTACTCACTTCGTTGCGCGCCGCAGGTTCACGGTGCCGCGCGTGACACGTTCGCCTACGCCACCAACGTCGCTGACGTCGAGTTGGCCGCGGCGATTGACAACCCTTCGGTGCTGGCGGACGGCTCGTTGGTGTCGAACGGCAACTTTCACGGCGCGCCCGTCGCGTACGCGCTGGACTTTCTCGCCATCGTGCTCGCTGACGTGGCGTCAATGTCCGAGCGTCGAACCGACCGCCTGCTCGACGTGAATCGTAGTTTCGGCCTACCGCCGTTCCTTGCCCACACGGCAGGCGTCGACTCAGGATTGATGATTGCTCAGTACGCACAAGCGGGGCTGGTCACCGAGATGAAGCGACTCGCGTCGCCAGCGAGCGTGGATTCGATTCCATCGTCGGGCATGCAAGAAGACCACGTGTCGATGGGTTGGCACGCGGCACGAAAGCTCCGCAAGGCCCTCGACGCCTTTCGCGACGTCGTGGCGATTGAACTCCTCGCCAGTGCTCGCGCGTTGGCGCTTCGCGCACCGCTCGCGCCTTCTCCGGTGACGGCCGCGGTCGCGGACCTGGTCAACGCGCGTTCTGGCGGTCCCGGTCACGACCGATGGCTCTCGCCGGAGATCGCCGCGGTGAGTGAGCTCGTGAGCTCGCGCGAACTGCTTGACATCGTGGGACGCTTTATAACCTTGCACTAGAAAAAAGGAGAAATCATGTCCAGAAATCCGTACGAAGAGTTGCCAAAGGTTCCCTCGTTTACTCTGACCTCAAGCGACGTCACCGACGGAGCACCGTTGTCAATGGCGCAGGTGAGCGGGATTATGGGTGCCGGTGGTTCTGACACCTCGCCCCAGCTCTCGTGGTCGGGATTTCCCGATGGAACGAAGAGCTTTGCCGTAACGGTGTATGACCCCGACGCGCCCACCGCGTCAGGATTCTGGCATTGGGCCGTTTATGACATACCAGCAGACGTGACCTCGCTGCATTCGGGCGCCGGCGACGAGTCGGGAAGTCGTCTGCCCGATGGTGCGAAGCAGCTTGCCAATGACGCGAGCGTGAAGCGCTTTATCGGCGCCGCGCCTCCCGCCGGTCACGGACCGCACCACTACTACGTGGTCGTACACGCACTCGACGTTGAGGCGCTCGGTCTGGCGGAGAACGCGACGGCGGCGTACTTGGGGTTCAATCTCTTCATGCACTCGATCGCCCGCTCGATCATCGTGGGGACCTACGAGCAGCACTAGCTAGGACGCTTTATCGATTCTGATATCGCCCGAGACGGTCGCGACCTTGATGACGATGACCTCGTCATCATTCGCTCCGTCGCCCTTCGCGTCGAGATCGATGTTTGTTCCCATGTCGCCCGACACGGTGTCGCCAGAAATATCGACGGCAAGTCCCCGTGCAACGCGCACGCTGACGTCACCGGACACGTTCTTCACGACAATCTTGCCCGGCTGATCGGCGGAGAGAATGACGTCACCCGAGGCGCTGTAGATCTCTGTTTTGGCAGCCGCGCTCGAGCACACCACGTCACCTGACGCGCTCTTGCACCGGAGAAGGGAGATCACGTGACCGGAGTTCACGTCACCTGAAGCGGTCTGCACGTCGAGTGTCTCTGAAGAGTCGCGCGCGACGACGTCACCAGAGATGCTCTTGACCTTCACCGTTCCGAGGGAACCGTGTAAGGAAGTATCGCCAGAGACGGTCGCGACGTCAAGCGACGTCTCCTTCGGTACCTCGACGAGTACGTCAACGTCAGAAGAGCCAAAGTCGAACCATGACCTCTTTGGCCCCACGCGCAGTCCACGCGAAGAAAAGGTCATGCCGCGCGGCAGTGTGTGAATGTTCAATACGTTGTTCGTTGTGTCAAAGGTGACGTCCGCGTGTTCGAGCAGGTAGGCGTTCTTCGACGAGCCGGCGTGCAGCGTGACTTTGATTTCATTGACCTCACTCGCGCGCACCACCACGTCGCCACTTTGCGTGTTGATCTTTGCCCAGACCGGTCCGGTGGGCGTGAACGTCTCAACGCGTTGATTCTCTGTATCACTGCGTAGCGCCGACCCTCCGTCCGTGAACTTCATCGAGGTCTCATGTTCATTTGTCACCTGGTTTTCCTTTCGATTGATGCGTACAGTGATCCACTCGGCCACTCTGGTTGGGAACTGCGCTATCTGGGCGAGTGGATGCAGAGCGTCGTCGTCGCTCGAGTGATGCTCGCCGCCGCACGACTCGAAGTTCAGCGTGTCGTGACGGTCGCTTCGGTACGAATCAGCGGTCGACAACGAAGGACCTAGGTATCTCATTGCGCACGTTCTTTCGATTTAGGCGCGGCCCTTGCCGCGAAGCTGGTTCTTGCCCGGAAACGGTGCCCCAGAGGGATCGGAGCGAACGGTGCGCTCGAGTGAGCGCACGATCCATGAATTCACCGACGTTCCCACGTCGGTGGCGAGGTGCTCGATGCTGCCCTTGAGATCGTCGCTGAGTCGAAGCGCGATGCGCGCTGAGTAGTCGCTCGGCGAAGCGCTCTCCTCAGGGGTGAGCGCTACGAGGCGGGTCAGTCGAACGCCGTCTCCTTCGAAGGTCACGTTAAGAGGAGCTCCGTCGTGCAGGTTGAACTCCTGGACGAGGCTGTTAAGGGCGTCGAGGAAGTGCTTTTGCAGGGCTGGCTCGACCGCGGCGCCGAGTCGCTCAACAATTGCGGCGGTCTCGGGGCCCGCGAGTCCCGCCAGGTTCTTGAAGTCCTCGCGGATACTTTCGACAAAGTCTGATATCAACATGGCTGTAATATAACATCACTTTGATATCACTGTCAACTCACTCTTGAAGAAAATTGGTGAGAGCCGGTAGAACCCCAGTAGAACTAGAGGGAATCGACGATGAACGAGGGGCTTACCTGATGAAAGCTGCTGTGTACTACGAGACGGGTGGCCCCGACGTCTTTCGCTACGAAGAGGTTCCTGACCCGGCGATGGCAGCGAGCGAGATCCTGATCAAGGTCGAGGCGGTCAGCATCGAGGGTGGTGACACGCTCAATCGCCTTCAGGGCGAGATGAGCCACGTGCCCCATATCGTTGGCTACCAGTGCGCGGGAACTGTGCTGGAAATTGGCAGTGACGTCACTGATTTTGTTGTCGGCGACCGCGTCGTGACGGTGGGCGTGGATGGATCGCACGCGGAACTAAGGACGGCGAGCGCACCCTTCGCCTGGAAGATTCCTGACGGCGTCTCAACGAATGACGCGGCCTGCGTGCCCGTGCCCTTTGGCACCGCGGACGACTGTCTCTTTGAGTTCGGTCACTTGGTGCGTGGCGAAACCGCCTTGATTCATGCCGGTGCTGGCGGTGTTGGGATCGCCGCAATTCAATTAGCTAAGCGAGCTGGGGCGCGCGTCTTTACAACGGCGTCGAGCGACGAGAAACTCGAACGCCTAAGGGAACTCGGCGCTGACGAAGGCATCAACTACGTCACGAATGATTTCGTTGCCGAGTCGCGCCGACTAACCGACGGGCGGGGCGTCGACGTCATCGTTGACTCGGTCGGAGGGGTCACGCTGCAGGGGAGTCTCGATTCGCTCGCGTACCGCGGCCGGTGCGTGAGCGTCGGCGACGCGGGTCGAACTACCGCCGAGCGCGTTGATATATCGAAAATGCGGGGCAATAACCAAACGCTGTCGGGTTACTTTCTCGGCGCGGAGTTGTTTTTGTCGCCGCGCCCTCACGCGCTAATCGCCTCTCACCTCGACGCGATCGCCAAGGGCGAACTTCGCGTCATCATTGATCGTGTCTTTGCGCTCTCGGACGCCGAAGAGGCGCACGCCTATATTGAGAGCCGCAAATCCTTTGGCAGAGTCTTGTTGGTGCCGTAACAACAACGACGACTGACGCGGCCCATCGCGTAGTTTTTGAGACACCTAACTGATAGAGATGCCAATGAGTTCAAGTTCACTTATCGTCAGCGTGCCCGATGCACGGCTTCGAGACGCCCTAGGACCACTTCCTGCGGGTGTGGAAATAATTGAGTGGGATATGAACGGACCGGCGCCCACGTCGAGCATCGATATCGTTGTCCCACCGTACATGCGACCGAGGTCGATTCTTCAACTCCTCGATGGTGTGACGACGCGTCTGGTGCAGAGCCAAGTACTTGGTTACGACGGTGTCAAGGAGGAGTTACCGAAGGGCCACGTCTACGCGAACGCGGTCACGGTGCACGAAGCATCCACGGCCGAACTCGCCCTTGCACTAATCCTGGCGTCCCAACGAGGTATCGCTGACTTCGTACGTGCCGCCGAAAAGGGCGAGTGGCGACCGCGCCCGTACCCGAGTTTGGCCGATAGATCAGTGTTGCTTGTTGGCTACGGTGGCGTCGGTAAAGCCATTGAAGCTCGCCTGCTTCCTTTTGAGACGAGTGTCACGCGTGTTGCCTCAAGCGAACGAGTCGACGAGCGCGGCACGATCTACGCTCTTTCGGCGTTGCCCGAGCTTCTGCCTGAGGCGGACATCGTCGTCATTGGCGTACCGCTCACGCCGTCGACGACGCACCTCGTGAATGACGCCTTCCTCTCACTCATGCGCGACCAGAGTCTTCTCGTGAACATCGCGCGCGGACTTGTTGCGGACACCGACGCACTGCTCGCTCACGCTCAGTCGGGAAGGTTACGCCTCGCACTCGACGTTACCGATCCTGAACCCCTTCCGGAAGGGCACCCGCTTTTCTCATTACCCAACGTGTTGATTTCACCTCACGTCGGCGGCGCGACCAGTGCAATGTTGCCTCGAATGGCCCGGCTACTTCGCGAACAGATCGAAAGAATGCAGCGCGGTGACGAACCCTTAAACGTGGTGGTTCGCAGCATTTGAAACGCCGCTGGCCTCCAGCCCTCTCGCTCGCTCTCGCTCGGGAATTGTCGTGTCAGCACTCCCCGACGACGTAGCCGACCCGCCGCCGCGCGTGGGCGTCATGGCCGCCATGGACAAATTTCGAGGAACGGCGTCCGCGAGGGCACTGAGTGACGTTGTCGCGCGAGCCGTCGATCGTCAAGGTTGTGCCTCGGATGCGCAACCAATGTCTGATGGTGGCGAGGGTTTCCGTGAGGTCTTTGACGGTGTCACGACGATCGTCAACGTCGCTGGACCTCTGGGCGACGTCGTCCAAGCAGGGGTCACGTTGCGTCACACGCTGACGGGTGTCGTTGGCTTTATTGAAGTAGCCGAAGCTGCGGGCCGTGACTACGTGAGGTCACCGTCAAGCGATGAAGCGCTCGCGACGTCAAGCGTCGGTGTTGGACAATTGATTTTGGCGGCGTCGCAGTTGGGCGCCGAGAGAATAGTCATTGGCTGTGGGGGATCGGCGACGTCGGACGGAGGACTGGGCTGTTACCAAGTGCTTCGCGACGCCGGCGGTTTGCCCGTCCCGGTCGTCGCCGCAACCGACGTCAGATCCAGGTTCCTTGACGCGCGGAATTTCGCCGAGCAAAAAGGGGTAAGCGCCGCTGACCTCCACGTTGTTGATCTACGACTTAACGAGGCGCGTGCGCTGTACGTCAAGGAGCAAGGCGTTGACGTTGAACTTCTTGATCGCTCCGGCGCAGCCGGCGGTATTGCGGGCGCGCTGGCTGCCCTCGGTGGCGTGCTCACGAGCGGATTCGACGCCGTTGCCGATGCCGTTGGTCTGCGGGAGCGAATTGCTCGCTCGTCGCTGGTCGTAACGGGCGAAGGCCGGTTCGACCTCGGAAGCCTCGAAGGAAAGGTCATTATCGGCATCGCCGGCTTGACTGATCACGCGGCGCGATTACTCGTCGTGTGCGGCGAGGTCGTGCTCGAAGCGCTTGACGCGTTCGAGCGTCACTATCCCAACGCAAAGGTCGTAAGTCTTAGTGATCGATACGGCGTGAGCGCGGCGATGAGTGAGACCCTCAACTGTGTTGACGAGGTCGTGACTAGCGAAGTTCTGGATTTTCTAAAGACGTAGAGCGCGTGGAACGTATCGAGTCCTCGGTTGGTTGAGTGACGCGTTCAACCGCGGCGTCAACTTCACCGCCAATCAGTATCGCGAGACCCGTGAGGTAGAGCCAGAAAATCAGAATCGCAACGCCGGCGAAGGCGCCGTAGGTCCGTCCATAGGCGTCGAAGCTCGACGTGTAGAAGGAAAAGACGAGCGAGACAAGGGCCCACACAACCGTCGCGAAGAGTGCGCCCAGACTCGTCCATCGCCACTGCGCGCGAGGGCGATTAGGGGCAACGTAGTACAGCAACGACATCAACAGATTCATCAGCGTCAGCGCAATAACCCAACGAAGAGCCGTCCAGACCGCGCTGAACGCGGCCCCACCGATGGGCGCCGTGTCCTTTATGAGGCTTCCTATCTGGGGACCAAAGATGACGAGCGCTGAGGCCGCGCCACCGAGCAGCGTTGCTCCAAGAAGAAGCGGCATCGCTACCGCGCGCTTTTGAAGAAACGAGCGATCCAACGAGAGTCCAAAGGCCATGTCTAAGCCTTCTTCGACAATGACCATGCCCGAGGTCGCGCTCCATAGCGCGACAACACTGGCTGCGATGGTGGCCCAGAGATCGGCGTGGGCGTGATTGATGGCGTGCGAAATCGCGCCCGTGAACACGACCGCCGCGCCCGACGGTAAGGATTTCGTGACGCCATTGATAAGGCTTATGACCACGTGACTCGGCAACGTAATGAGCGTCGCAATTCCTAGTAGGGCAATGATGATCGGGAAAATGGCCAAAAACCAGCGGTAGGCGAAGGCGCCCGCCGCCATATTGACCCTGTTGCTTTTCATGTTCGCCAGCGTGGAGTGAAGAACTTCCCTCCACGATCGAGCGAGCGTCGTCTCTTCATCACTGAGTCGCCGTTCGACCGCTTGACGGTCCATCAAAGGGAGAGACCTCCGGTCGCGAACAACGCGATTGACGCCCCTGCCATGATCGCGAACGTGAGCCAACCGAGAAACTTGGCTACACGACCATTGACGTAGTCGCCCATAATGCTTCGATTACTCGACACGATCAACACCACGATAAGCAATGGCGCGGCGATGACGCCGTTGATGACCGCGACGAAGACCAACAACTTGATGGGATTGACGTTCAAGATGCTGAGCGCCATTCCTCCAATCGTGCCGACGCCGACCAAGAGATAAAACAGTGGCGCCTCGCGGATTGAACGAGAAAATCCCCACTCCTTTCCGAGTAGCCCGACCATCCCAAAGGACCCCGACGCGGCGAGTACGGGCACGGCGAGAAATCCACTGCCGATGAAGCCCAGCGCAAAGATCGTGCTGGCCAGTGGCCCCGCGAAGGGTTTTAGCGCTGTTGCCGCCTGAGCGGCGCTTTGGATGTTGGTGACGTTGTGCACGTGCAGCGTCTCGGCCGTCGTGGCAATGATCGCGAACATTACGACGTTGGAAAAGGCCATGCCCGAGAACACGTCGAATCGACTCGTTCGCTCCTTTAGCGCCGCCATTGACTTGCTGCGCATCCCGAGCGGCACGGGACTCGGACCACCTCGTGGCTCGTCGCGCATCTCTTCAAGACGGTTAGCACTCTGCCAGAAGAAGAGGTAAGGAGAGATGGTGGTGCCAAGAAGTGCTACGAGTAGTGCGATGTAACCCTTGTTGAATTGAAGATGAGGGATCACGGTGTAGCTGAGCACTCGAAGCCAGTGGTGCGTGACGATGACCGCAACGATGAGATACACCACGAGTACCGCCGCCAATGCTCTAAAGACAATGGCGATACGAGCGAAACTGCCTTTGACTAAGAGGACGGAGATGACGACACCCGCAACGAGAGCCCAGATCCACGGCGGACCCGCGTGGAGCAGTTTCATTCCCGAGCCAATCGCAACGAGGTCCGCGGCGATATTGAGAGTATTGGCAATTATCAAGATGCTCAGTAATACGTGGATAACGATTTGGCCCAGTCGATCGAAACGAGTCCTCGCTAATTCACCCAGCCCTTCGCCAGTCGCGAGCGCCGTGCGGTCACATATTTCTTGGACGGCGGCCATGAGCGGATAGGTGAGAAGAGCAGTCCATAAGAACGACAGACCGTACTTTGATCCAGCTTGGGCGTACGTGGCGATGCCGGACGGATCGTCGTCGGACGCTCCGGTGATAAGACCTGGTCCCATGGAGCGCAGATACTGACGCCACATCGGGCCAGTTCCTTCCCGATTTTTTCTTGACTTTCTGATGTTCGCCATTGTCTTAGGACTTTAAATCAAGTGTCACCACACACGGGGAGGTCGTGATGACCGACGCACCGTCACTGGTCGCCACACTTCGAGACCTGAGTGAACCGAGAAGAAACGTCAGCTCGCGCTCATCTCCCAAGGAACCAATGATGAGCGGTTCTTGGACCAAGCGTCGAGAAGATGCGCGCCGAAGCGCTGCTCGAGCATGAGTACCGCGCTCGCGCCAAAGAGCAAGTCCGCTCCGAGCAGCGGTTCGGCATTAACTAAGCCAGCGACCATGCGGTCGCGAGCGATTTCCGCGTGGCGTTCGTCGATCTCGGCGTGTACGTCGTAGAAACGTCGACCCTCGGGGCCAACGCCGTGACGCTCGAGCGCTTGGGCGTATCGTCCCATTGGCTCGGCCGAGGTCATTTCAAAGACCGCGAGGTGTCCAACCAGTGCCGCGCGCCAGCGCCGGTGGAACGCGAACATCGAAACCAGGTTGACCGTCGACAAGGTCACACCGGGGAGGATTTCGATGTAGGAACCGTGCGAAGGGTCAAGACCAAGCGCGGTCATCGTGTTGCCAAAGAGTGTGGAGTGCATTTCAGCAGCGTTGCCCGATCCGTACTCGTCGTACTGGATCTGGGCCATGGCCGCTTTGGCTTCGCCGGTAAGTCGGGGAATACCGAACGTATGGGGGTCGGCTTCCTTTAACTGGTAGGCGGAGCGATGCACACAGAATTCGCGCATCTGCTCGAGCGTTCCCGTCGCGCTGAGGTACATCGAGAGCGACGGGTCGGAGCTTTGAATCAACTCATCGAGTGCGGGAGCCACTTCGTGGGGGTATCGAGTGACGCTCGCGCCGACTTCATCGCGCAGTCGATTCTCAAAGACGTGCTCAAGTTCCGCGCGAAAACGCAACAGTCCTGGATCCCACTCCCAGTCGGCGTCAGCCAAACCGCGGTAGTGCACCTCGTAACAAAGGTAGAGAGCCAACTCAAAGTCGTTGTCGCTCAGTGCGTCAACACCTGAGACCGGCGGCGTAATGCCCAACGTCCCCGGTTGGCGCTGGAGCGCCGAAATCACTGACGCACTGAGCGGCCCACGAGGCCAGGGGAGGAGAGGCCAGTCTGACGGCGCACGCAGCGACGTGACGGCACCGCCGTCGCGAGTAGTTGTTGACAGCGGCGGGAGTATTGGCCTTGTTGTGGCGTCGAACTTAGTCACGTCGCGTCACTTCCTCTAAGGAGCGAGCGCAATGCCAATTGGAGATACGTTTCAACCTTCACCGAGAACGACCAACCAATTCACGTCGGGGGCCACGGGTTTTTGACGACCTTCGGTGGTGAAGTTCATGAACTCACCCTCGACCATGCTGAATCGCGACGCCGACGACAGCGACGCTCGATGCTGATCGGGTAGTACTGATGAATCCATGTCTCGAGGCGCGACGTAGTCCGGCGTGTCGTCGCCTGTACGCGGGTTTTCGCCGTCGACAGGAACCAAGGGGGGGCCGGTGATCCCTGTCGACGGACGGACTGTGGCGCCCATTTTGGGCACAGGCAACTTATCTTTTGAACGCATCCTTGACCTTTTCACCGGCCTGGCTCAGGTTGGCCTTACTTTGGTCAACTCTTCCTTCGGTCTCGAGTTGTTGGTCTCCGGTTAGTGCGCCGGCAACTTCCTTCGCCTTGCCCTTGGCTTGCTTCACTGCATTGTGGGCCTTGTCTCTATGACTCATCGTTAGTCCTTCTCTCTTTTTAGACGAAGAGGTGATTTCCTCTTCCCTCGTGTCAACATTCGAACTTCGTTTTTGTGACCTCGACGACTCGAAGAGAAGACGTGGTCCGTTGTTGCGCCACTCCAGCGTCGCTAGAAGCGGCCGCGTTGCGCGCCATCAGGTTCTTACCGCCTCACTAGAAAGACAATGAGAATGATGACAAGAATCAAGACAACTGTTCCGCCTCCTATAAACATTGCGCGTACTCGTTTCTAAGCCCAGTCACGTGTTCTTGACCGACGGCTCGTCGTTGGGGGAGTGGTGCTGTTGCTACTGCAGTAAATAGCGATATCGAGAGCATTCGTTGGGCGTCGTTACTTTGAGTCTTCGTGGACGGAGCTCGAATTGCCCGCAGAGTCGGTGACCTGACGGTTCATCTCGTGACTGCTCGTACGACCTGGACCTCGTGAGACGGCGAAGATAATTGCCGAGACGACGAAACCAAATCCACCGACAATCATGAGAATGACCCCCACTGTCGAAAGTCGAAAACCCGTACCTTGATAGGTAACGGCCCAGTACATAATTGCGCCGACGGCAGCTGCTATGGCGCTTAACACCATTCCGGGAAGACCCATTTCACACCTTCTTCTGACTCCCTAACTCATTGTCAGGGGAGAAGGATGCAGGGTCTAGACGTCCTGAGGCGAACTGTAACACCGTTCGTGGGACAAAGAGCAAAAGATTTCAACTCTTCATAACTTCACAGAGTGTTCAAAACTCCCCGTTTTACTTGGTGGGAAAGGCCGATGAGTTGGAAGTGATGTTTTCCGTCTCTTTTCGGTCACTCAACTGACCCGTTGCGCGGTTTTCGACCTTTTGGTAGTCGCGAAGTCATAATGGATGTCAACGAGCACTCGCAAAATGATGTTCGTACAACGCGACAACAAACTGAGACCGAAGCGATGAACAAGGTTCTTCAAACATTTGGATTGACGGCACACGACGTGCTCGATGACGCGAACGGCATGAACGTCGGACGCGTCGTCATCGTTCACGGGGAGCGAGCCGAAGTCATCTGGTTGAGCGATGAGGGTGACGAAGTGCTTTCGCAATGTGACTTCGAAGCCAACTTGAACCTCGTACCCGTGGCGGGCGATTGGGTGGGCGTGCGTGAGGGGCGAATCGCTCGAGTGCTGCCGCGACGAAGTGAACTTCGTCGCCCCCACCCCAACGGTCGAGATGTCCAGATCCTTGCGGCGAACGTCGACCTCGTGTTGATCGTGGTCCCCGCCACTGTGGAACTCAACAGTCGACTACTCGAGCGACTGACGATCATGGCGCGCGACAGTGGCGCGCGACCATTTGTCGTCGTCACCAAGATCGATGCCGTTGGTGATCCTCGAATCTTCAGGGACGAGATTGTCCGCGAAGTCCCCGACGTTGACGTCGTGATGACGAGTTCGCTCACTGAAGAGGGAATTGACGTTTTGCGGGGTCTTTTGACTCAAGGCGTCACCGCGGTAATGCTCGGCGCGTCCGGGGCGGGCAAGACGTCATTGCTCAACGCTCTTGAAGGAAGCGACGAACTGACGCGAAGCGTCGCAAAGAGCGGCGAAGGTCGTCACGCCACCACCACACGCAAGCTCTATCGACTTTCTTCGGGTGGCGTGATGCTTGATATTCCAGGAATTCGACTCCTGGACGTCATGGTCGATCAAGAGAGTTTGGACAAGATGTTCGCGGACATTGAGGAGCTCGCGGCGCACTGTCGATTCAGAAACTGTCGTCACCGGGGCGATGAAGGTTGCGCCGTTGAACGGGCCGTGGAGAGCGGGAAGCTAACGCTTCAACGTCTGAACGTGTGGCGAGAAATGCAATCAGAGATTCTCAACAACGAGCGATTACATGACCCAGTCGCGGCGGCCACTCAACGTAAACAACGTAATTCCTCGCCTAAGCGCACTCGCGATAAGTAGACGTCGACTTTTCATCGCACGAGCGCCGCGTGACGCGGGCTCTTTAGAACGACGGATCGCCCTTCCAAGAGAATCGATACGTCGTGGCCCGACCGTGCACCACGTAACGCACCGTCATGAGTGAGAAGAGCTTGCCCTTCGTCGTTGTCACCGGCGCCGAAAGAGTTACGCGGCTATTCGGGAAATAGCTCATTGGCGACGCAGCGCAGTACGGCGTGCAGAGATTCATAGCGAACGTCGTCGTGCCCGATGCTCTTGTTGCAGTCCACGACGACCAGTGGGTCTTTGTAAGTTGCGTGTTCGCGTCGGCACACGTAATGACGAAAGCACGCGGTTCGACGACGGCGTTGCCGCGACACGTGATGATGCCAGATTTGGTGCTCGCTGCTGCAGAGAGACGCGCGTGTGCTGGTGTTGGCGTTGATGAGCCAAAGGCATTCATCGACGCGCCAGTAACGACGCCGCCAATCGCGAGCACGGCAACAACCGCGCCGAGCCACTTGAGACGACGACGCCGTTCGCGTCGTCGGGCTTCCTTGAACAAGACCTCGATGGTGTTGAACGTGGACGCTTCAACCGAAGTAGAGGCAGAATCTGGCGGGGCAACGGTCTGCATTGAATCTACTATAATTGTTTTTATGAGCTCTGTCAATCCCGCCGAACGTGACGAAGAGGAAGCGCAGCTCGCACTGGTGCCTCTCGATCGAAGCGACCCGACGCTGTTGCACGAACAGGTGGCGGCAGAGATCCGTCGAGCAATTAGCGAAGGTGAAGCGGGCCCGGGCGAGCGAATTCCTCAAGCCAAAGACTTGGCAGCCGAACTTGGCGTGAATACCAACACCGTGCTTCGAGCGTTGCGCGTACTGCGCGATGAAGGCTTGATAGAGATGGGACGAGGACGTTCGATTCGCGTGACAAATACGCCCGAACGCGCGGTCGTCGCGGTGAAGTTGAAGGAACTTGTTGATCTGGCTCGCCAACAGGGATACCGACGCGACGAGCTCGTAGCGATGTTGCAAACGATGCCCAGCCATTAGGGCGAAGTGTCGGCGGACTTCGGGTTCTGGGCCGTGCCAGCAAGGGATCTTGGCGCCTGAAGATCAGTGGCCTTTCGACACCCAATAAAGTGCTTTTATGAGCACACCAATTCCCCCTTCGTCACTGGCCACGACCCTTGGAGCGCTACGAGCGTCGGGCTATGAGTCACGGACTATTAGGGACGAGATCCGACGCAATCTCGAGACTCGTCTCGCTGAGGGAATACCTCTCAGCACCTCGGTTGTTGGCTACGAAGACACGGTGTTGCCTCAGCTCGAGACGGCGTTACTCGCCGGGCACGACGTCATCCTTCTCGGCGAGCGAGGCCAAGCCAAGACGCGCATTATTCGCTCGCTGGTCGAGCTTCTCGACGAGTGGTTGCCTATCGTGGCCGGTTCGGATATTCGTGACGACCCGTACAACCCAATCTCCGCCTTCGCCATCGATCTCGTGAGCGACAAGGGCGATAAGACGCCCGTCACGTGGGTGCACCGCACTCAACGCTTCGCCGAGAAACTAGCGTCGCCCGACACGTCCATGGCCGACCTCATTGGTGAAGTTGACCCCATCAAAGTGGCCAACGGTCTCTACCTCGATGACCCGAAAGCCTTGAGCTATGGCCTCGTGCCGAAGTCGAATCGCGGCATCTTTGCGATTAACGAGTTACCTGATCTTTCTGAGCGAATTCAGGTCGGACTTCTCAACGTGCTCGAAGAGCGCGACGTTCAGATTCGTGGCCACTTAGTGCGACTCGAGCTCGACGTGTTGGTCGTGGCGACCGCCAACCCAGAGGACTACACCAACCGCGGGCGTCTAATCACGCCTCTAAAGGACCGCTTCGGATCACAGATTCGCACGCACTATCCCTTGGACGTGACGACCGAGATCGCGATCATGCACCAAGAGGCACGACTACCGGTCGCGCCCGTTCCAATCAAGGTGCCCTGGTTCATCGACGACATCGTTGCTCGCGTCAGTCACGTTGCTCGTCGTAGCCACGTCATCAGCCAAAGTTCTGGCGTCTCAGTACGACTCTCAATCTCGAACTACGAGACCGTTGTCGCGAACGCGCTTCGACGAACGCTGCGTACCCGTGACTCCGTTGTCGTGCCGCGCGTGAGTGACCTAAGTGCCATGGTGCAGTCAACGCAAGGCAAGATCGAGTTCGACACCATGGACGACTCCGACGCCGATCAGGTCATCGCCGCGTTGGTTTCCCTCGCGGTGCGTCAGTGCTTTAGCGAGCACGTGTTGCTTGAAGAGGCGCCGGAAATCGTCGAGGCGTTTAACTCTGAAGCCATCGTGCACACCGGCGACGACCTACCTGACCAGGACTATCTCGCCGTGCTCGCGGCCATGCCCTCACTCAGCGTTCCCGTTGATCGCGTCGCTGGACCAGGCGCGAGTGACGGCGAGAAAGCTTCTGCCGTTGAGTTTGTTCTAGAGGGTCTCTACCTGACCAAGCGCCTCGCGAAGGACGCCTCAGGAGCACGGGCGCTCTATCGCTCGAGGAACCGTTAGTGCCCGTTCGTTACGGCTTTCGTCGCTTCGGAGAAGACGATGATTTCAACGACCTCGACGTCGAAGAAATGCTCGCGCATTTGGCCGACGACTTCATGGAGAGTGGCGATTTAGACGACGCGATGGACCGACTCCTACGCGAGGGCTACACCACTGAAGACGGCGAGCGCGTCGAGGGACTTAGAGAGCTCCTCGAACGTACGCGAGCGAAGCGTCGCGAGCTCGAACAACAGGCTGACCCCGACGGTGAAATGCAGCGCTTCCGCGACTGGCTTAACGAGATCGAAGAAATCGAGGACGCGGAGATCGAAGAGCTTCTTGCTGACGCTGAAGCATCTGATGACGATCGCAGAAAAGAAGTCACGAGCGACCTCGTTGATCAAAAGAAGTTGCAACGAGGTCTCATGAGTGACCGCCTCAGTGATCGACTCGGTGAGTATCGCGACTACGAGTTTGTTTCGTCCAAGGCGCGCGAAGAGTTCGAAGAGTTGCTGAGTGAACTCGAGCGCGACGTGCTCGACACGTACTTCGAGAAGAGTAAAGAGTTCATGGGTCGCCCCGATCCCGACGAGATTGAGCGCATGCGCGACATGATGGACGCGCTCTCGACGATGATCGAGCAAGATCGACGGGGCGAAGAACTCGATCCCACGTTTGAGAGCTTCATGGAGAAGTTCGGCGATTTTTTCCCGGGTGCCGAGAGTCTCGAGGACGTCATCCAGGCCATGGCCGAGCGAGCCGCCGCCGCCGAGGCGATGTTCAACTCGCTCTCCTCAGAACAACAAGGCGAGTTGCGCTCGCTGTTTGACCAGATGATGCAGAACATGGAGTTGAACTTCTCCATGAATCGGCTTGTCTCGAATCTGCGCCAAGCCACCCCTGATCTCGACTGGAATCGAGCACACCGTATGCGTGGCCAGGACGGCTCACCCTTCGCGCAGGCCGCCTCAGTGGCCGAACAGTTGGGTCAGCTAAAGGGACTCGAGGAGTTCCTCGGCCAAAGCAACGCTGCTCAAGGGCTCCCTGAGGTCGACGTAGAAGCTGTTCGCCGCAACTTAGGTGACGACGCCGCACGACACGTCCAACGTCTTCAAAAGGCGCTGCAGGGCCTCAAGGACCAGGGCTTCATCGATCGAAAAGGCAATCGACTGCAACTGAGCGCGAAGGGTATCCGCAAGATCGGGCAGATTGCCCTCAAGGACATCTTTAACAAGTTAAGCGACTCATCAACCGTTGGTGCTCATCCGGTGGCGACGTTGGCTCGAGGCGGCGACCGCGAAGAGACGTCAAAACCGTGGGAACCAGGCGAAGCGTTCGCTCTGCATTTGCCTAAGACCCTTCGTAACGCGCTCCTTCGCCAAGGTCCCGGCACGCCGCTTCGTTTGCACCCCGATGACTTCGAAGTTGAAGAGTACGAGGCCACGCGACGCTCGGCGACGGTCATCGCCATCGACCTCTCGCTCTCGATGGCGATGCGCGGCAATCTCATGCCAGCTAAAAAAATGGTGCTCGCGCTCACCCAGTTGATTCGCTCCAAATTCCCTCGCGACTTTGTTGCCGTCGTGGGATTTGGCGAGCGGGCCCAAGAGCTCAAGATCGAAGACGTGCCCGCGCTCACCATTGACTACAACTACGGCACCAATCTCCAACACGCGCTGGCACTCAGTCGCCATTTGCTTCGAAACGAGCGAGGCGAGCGTCAGATCGTGGTCGTCACCGACGGCGAGCCCACGGCGCACTTAACGGCCTCGGGTGAGCCGTTCTTTTCGTGGCCCCCGGTGCAAGAAACCCTGGAAAAGACCATGGCTGAGGTGCTTCGTTGCACCAAGGCAGGGATCATTATCAACACGTTTGCCCTCGATATCGAGCGCAGCCAGTTCCCCTTTGTCGAGCAGATTGCCCGCGTCAACGGGGGACGGCTCTTCTACACCGACGTTGATGATCTTGGCACCTACGCCTTGGACGACTTCGTAAAACACCGTAAAGCCGGTTAATCAAACTACCTTTCACCAGGTGGTTTGAAAATTCAATTTGCTATTTGTTCAGAATCCCGCAACAATGACACCGTTGTAATTACATCGGTGGCACTGGCCCCGAGCGGGAGGAAACAACGTGGAAATCGTCGAACTCTTAAGCGGTATGGAAGATCGTGGATGGCAAGCTCGTTCGAACTGCATGGGCGTTGACCCCGACCTCTTTTTTCCTGAGCGTGGTGCGTCTACCCGCGAGGCCAAAGAGGTGTGTCGCGGTTGCGTGGTGCGTGAGGACTGCCTCGAATACGCCCTCGACAACGGCGAAAAGTTCGGAATTTGGGGTGGCATGAGCGAGCGCGAGCGTCGCCGCCTTCGCCGGGCCCGCGCCCTTGAAAGGCGCGCACAGGCCGGTTGACGTACTACGTGAGGCGGGCCTCGATGGTCGCCTCAAGACTCAGTCCGAGCTGCTCCCAACGAGTGGAGTCTTGCGCTCGAACTACTGCTTCGGGGACCAATCCAACCAGTTCACAGCGTTCGATCACGCCATTTCTGAGGCGTCGCGCGACGTCGTCGTAGACGACCGATGGCCCGACGTTGTAAGGGTCAATCAGGTTGCAACTGACCTGGACGACGTCGCCCACCTCGAAGGCGAGCGAGCGCACCTCGGGTCCTCTAATTTCCATCGCGATCTCTTTCGCTTCAGCGATCGTCACGTC
>DATCBX010000026.1:0-3435 GCA_036511635.1 Acidimicrobiales bacterium
GAGCCACTACTCTCGCGACATGAGTAACTCGCGGGTGCCCGGCGGGGCAGTTCACAAACTTCCTGGAGACCTGCGCGTTGCGTTGATCGCAAATCCCACGGCACTCGACGCGTGGAGGGACATCACTCCCCTCGCGCGCAACGAGTTCATCTGCTGGATTGAAGATGCCAAGCAGGAGATGACCAGAGCACGTCGCATCCGTCGAACTCAGGAGGAACTCGAGGAAGGCCAGCGTCGACCCTGCTGCTGGGCGGGCTGCGCCCACCGTGAACGCACTGGAAGTTCGCAGACTTCCCAGTGACGCTGAACATGAGGCACGCGGTAGTTCAGATTCTCGACGATAACTGTGGTGATGAATCTGCCAGACGAAAGGGGCAACGCATCGCCCGTTAGCCCGGTTTGGTTTTATTGGCGATGAACTGCGAAAAGAATGTGCGTCCCACCATCCACGGCGCCGGGCTCAGCGCACGCGGCAATCTCGTGACCGAGAAAGCGTTCCCAGCGGTTGGGATCCTTTTCCATCTCTTCCAGCACGTCTCGTTCACTAAGCGACGCCCAATTGCTGGCCGACATCGCGACCGTCCTGCCGCCGCATTTGATCGCGAGTTCCGAAATGTCGCGCGCCCGAAACATCTGACAGACGTGGGAAGTCTGCGAGTGTCGTAAGTCGCCGGTGGTGAGCATCAAATCGAACGCGTCATCACCCACCAACTTCGCGTCTTCTACCGCACTTGGAAGGAAGTGCCGCCACGATCCCAGCCACGACATTACTGAAGCCACAACAAAGCCCCCCGGTTTCGTAATTCTCAGCAGCCCGGTTAGAGCCTCCTCCACGTGCTCGAAGGCGTACGAGAGTGGGCCGCCGTAGGCCAACACCACATCGAAGTAGGCACCGTCGTAACGTGACGTGTCGCAGACGTCGAGAATGGAACGCGACGTGACCGCGGCGTCAGCGTCGGTGCCCTCGAGTCGTCGGCGGTGCAGGTCCAACTGGACTTCAGAAAAGTCGGTGACATCGACGACGGCTCCCAGACGGGCGAGATCAAACGTAAACCGCCCTGGTCCCGCACCGACTTCCAGAACATGGTCGCCCGAATGTACGAAGCGCTCTAGGAAATGTCGATGAACCTGGTAGGAGACGCGGCCACGAGGCGAATCTTCGAGACGAGACCATTCCCCTTCTCCGAGGTTGTCATAGAAATCGCGCATGCGTTCGCGGTCGCTAACCGTCATTTGGTCACCTTATATAGAGCCTGCGTGATTACATCGACCGCTTTCGTTTCGCAGGGCTTGTTGACGGTCGGGATCTCCCCTTTTCATTGCGCGGAACTTGCTTTTTCATCATCACTTCCGTCGTTTACAGAGCACCCGTTTGGGAAAGTACGTGGGCCGTGGTCCGTAAGGCGCTGCGAAAGCCACGCGACAACGCCTCTACTCGTCACCTTCACGACGGACTCGTGGGTCGCACCCTTGACCCACTCGACTGTGAGGGGCACACCCTGCGCACACCAGGACTTTTGAAGTGTGGCCGTCGTCGACGCGGGCACTACCGAGTCTTTTGTCCCCTGAACGATGAGGACGGGTACGTTCGTCTGTGGCGGAGGTATCTGCTTTTCGACCAATGGCTCCCAAGACTGGCCCGCCGCTCCTTCGAGCCGAACGAGCTCAGCAACTGGAGCCGCCGCCGCTACGCCGACGAGACTAAGACTCGGTGCAAGCTGGCGGGCGAGCGCGGCAGTCCACAAAACTGCGTGGCCCCCATAGGAGTGGCCCCATGCCACCCACTGCGTTCCAGCCCCGACCGACGAGTCATGCTGAGCAGCAAGGACGGAGCCGACGACGTCGTTCGCCTCAGCCTTGCCATCGAGCCAGTTCTGGCGTCCGGGCGTCCCGAGTCCCGAGTAGTCGGTCGCCACGACAGCCCAGCCACGACTCACCATCTCGTCGAGCCACGGTTGCATACCCAGTAGCGGGTCAGAAGACCTCGACGGTGCGACGTTGCTCGGCGATCTTGCCGGATGTGCCCACGCCACCACCGGTCGACCGCCTTTTGGTACGGCCGATGTTGGGACGAACAACATCGCGCTCGACGTGGTTTGCTGTCCGTCGGCTGATCGACTGATGTAGAGGATGCGATTCGCCTTGGCGCCTAGAACCGTGACCGGGCTTCCATTCATTGTCGTGAGTGGCTCTTCACGCAGGAGTGTGCCCAGCGGGAGCGCAGCATTCGGTTCGATTGCGTAGAAGCGTTCAAGCCGCTGGGCGATACTCGTCGACTGATGCGCAGCGGTCGTAGGCGAGCACGCAGCCAATGCCAGGGAGAAAGTCATCACCAGTAGGGCTCGAAGAGCGCGCGCTGCGGGCCGATGGTGCCTGGTTGTCACGCCTACCAGCATCGTCTCAATCCAGCATTGGTGAGGAGATGACTCTGCCACAAACGGTGCCAAGCCGGTCCGAAGGGGCGTAAGACCGTCCGTGCCCGCGCTGGGCCGGACTTCCGTCGTCGAGCTGCCCGACCTTTGTACTTGTCTCGTGGTGGGGGATTCGGACAATTGCGAAAATCCGGTCAGAGCAATGACTCTAGCGGGCCCCTTTTCGGATTGCTTTCGTGGGATCCACCAGCGAAGAAGTGTTTGGTCACCGCGAAACGATGCAAGGGTCACCAGCGTCCGGCACGATTTGTTGCAGTTATATCGAAATTGACGCTCTTGTCGAATTCTGGTAGTTCTTGAAACAGTCTGCAGCCGGGCTACGCTCCTTCCGCCTTAGTCTAATCACGCTTAGACTAATCGTGATTAGACTAGCGAAGATAGTGTTGACCCCACGTCGACGAGGACTAGTCGCTCCTCGGACGCAGCAAGATCGAAAAGGTTTTTCGTGTATCCGCTTTTTGAAAACAGGACAATTTTGAGGTCTGGGCTAAATCTAAAGCCCGACTCTCGAAGTGCCGGAATTTTGAAGGTATCCAAATCTCTGACAATTCCCCGATCGAGTTGCTTGGCTGTCCATTTCGATTCCGACACCAGGGAGACGGAGCCGTGAGCTGTTCCGACAGCGTCGACCTCTTCGCTTTGGCGTTCGCCTGACTTTCGGTATTCGTTAGCTGAATTTCCCCACCAGCGACCAATTCTGGTCGCTGACGCACCGTAGTGCGCTCGCAACCATTCTTGCGACCAATACTCGAAAGCCGGGGCGACGTGTTCCGCTAGTGCGGGACGAATCTCGGCGTCGTAAAGGTCTGCGGGTCTAAGCCCGCTCTCGAGCTGCGCTTGATACGGAAACACAAAGCGAAACCAGAATCGTAGGAAGTTGTCATTGATTCGCCAGTGCCCACCACGCCCAGTTTCTGACGCGCCGAACGGAAGACTTCGGCCGATGATACGTAACTCGCCCAACTTGGTTAGATATGGACTCAACAGCTTGGAGGTCGTTCGC
>DATCBX010000027.1:0-14742 GCA_036511635.1 Acidimicrobiales bacterium
TCCCACTGATAGACCGACGCCGCCGCACTCTGACCCGCGGCGTCGGCGTCGTACGCGAGGACGATGCGCTTTGCGAAGTTTCGCATGATGCGAAAGTGCTCTTCACCCAGCGCGGTGCCACACGTCGCAACCGCTCGGGGAAGTCCGGCACCAAAGAAGGCAATGACGTCGGTGTACCCCTCGCAAACAATGATTTCACCGGACTTTATGATGTCGTCCTTCGCAAAGTTCAGCGCGTAGAGCGTTCGACGCTTGGAGTAGATCGGCGTTTCGGGGCTGTTCTTGTACTTGGGTTCGAAATGACCGTCACTGCGTGGCTCAGCGTCACTCGTGCTTGGCAAGATTCGACCGCCGACAGCGATCGCTTTGCCGGAAGGATCGAATATCGGAAAAATTACTCGCGCGCGCAGCGCGTCTTGACGACGCGAGCGTTTGTTCACGAAGCCCAGTCCCGTTCCTTCGAGGACCTTCTCGTTAAGTTTCAGTGCGTTCGTCAACGCGTCCCACTCATCAGGTGCCCAACCGAGCTTGAACTGACGCGCGATCTCGCCACTTATGCCACGCGAACGCAAGTAGTCGCGAGCTCCTCTGGCGTCTGGAGACTCAAGCAGTCGCTCGTGATACCAGATAACGGCACGATCCATCGCCGCGAGAGCTTCCTGACGTTCCTTTCGAGCAGGTCCGGCGTTGGCGTCTTCGTGCAGCACGACGTTGGCCCGATCGGCCAACAGTCGGAGCGCGTCGATGAAGTCCAGGTGTTGAATTTCGCGAACCCACGTGATCTGATCCCCCGACACGCGGCATCCAAAGCAGTAGTAGCGACCTTCTTCTGCGTTCACTGAAAACGAGGGCGTCTTTTCGCCGTGAAAGGGACACAGTCCTGTCCAGCGTTGACCCGATCGTTTGAGAGCCACGGTTTCACCAATGAGGGCCACGATGTCGGTTGCCGCGCGAACCTGCGCGATCTCATCGTCGGAAATGGCCATAGGAAGAAGGTACCGGTTCTCTGTCATGGTCGCGCTCAGCCGCTGACCTGTCTCTAAACTGCACCCAATGTCCGAATACGCCGTTGAGGCTTTCAATATTGTTCGCACCTTTAGCGACGGCAACGTTCGGGCTCTCGACGGCGTCTCGCTCCAAGTCCCCACCGGTCAAGTCTTCGGACTCCTCGGCCCCAACGGTTCGGGCAAGACCACAATGGTGCGCATTCTCGCAACAATTCTTTCGCCCACGAGTGGCTCTGCCACCGTCGCGGGCTTTGACGTCGTGAAACAGCCCAATCACGTGCGTCGTCACATTGGACTCGCCGGACAGTCGGCCACCGTGGATGAGAACCTCACGGGCTTTGAAAACTTGCGAATGATCGGTCTGCTCAACCATCTCAACAAGCCGTACGTCGTCGCGAAGTCTCGCGAGCTGCTCGAGGACTTTGGACTCGGCGACGCGGCGAACAGAATCACGAAGACCTACTCAGGTGGCATGCGCCGGCGCCTCGACTTAGCCGCCGCTCTGGTTGCGAGCCCGCCCATCCTTTTTCTCGATGAGCCCACGACCGGTCTCGACCCGCAGAGTCGTCAAGATCTCTGGGGGATCATCGAGCGTCTCGTCGAAGGTGGCACGACGGTGTTACTCACGACGCAATATCTCGACGAAGCCGACCGACTTGCGAAACAACTTGTCGTGCTCGATCACGGCAAAGTCATCGCCGAAGGAACTTCGGCACAGTTGAAGGCGCAGATGGGCACCACCGTTCTTGCGCTCAGCTTTAACTCCACCGACGACGCTCTTCGCGCCCAACCTCTCTTAACGGACCTCTCCTCGAAGCCCGCAAATATCGAGGGATCGGTCTTCGAGATGACCGTCGACAACGGTCCCGCGACAACCGCGGACGCCCTTCGACGAATTGATGCCGCGGGCATCACGATCAGTGGCCTCGCGCTGCGCGAGCCCAGTCTGGACGACGTCTTCCTAAATCTCACTGGTCACAAAGCAGAAGACATTTCCAGCGAAGAGCCAATCGCCACCGGTCGAAGAAGCAGTCGAAAGGCGTAGTCATGAGCACACTCCCCTCTTCAGTGTCGTCGCACTCTTCGTTTCGCTGGGCCGTGAGCGACGTACTCACGATGTCACGGCGAAACCTGTTGGCCGTGGTGCGAATTCCGGTCGCCCTCGTGTTCATGGTTCTCCAGCCCATCATGTTCGTTATTCTCTTTCGCTACGTCTTTGGCGGAGCGATCCCGGTGCCAGGCAAGTCATACGTCAACTTTTTGATCCCCGGCATCCTCGTCCAAACCATGATTTTTGGTTCGGTGGGCACCGCGATTGGTCTCTCAGAAGACTTACAAAAGGGTCTGATCGAGCGATTCCGCGCGCTGCCGATGGCGCGACTTGCTGTATTGGCAGGCCGGACGATCTCGGACATGTTTCGTAACGTCTTAGTACTGGTCATCATCACGGGCGTCGGCTTCGCCGTGGGCTTTCGCCCGCACGGAGGCTTCGTTGCGTACATCCAGGCGAGCCTCTTGATGCTGGTCTTTGCCTACTGCCTTTCGTGGGGTTTCGCTTTCATTGGGCTTGCCGCCCCAAACTCTGAAGCCGCCCAGGCCATCACCTTTCCCATTATTTTCCCCCTCACCTTCGCGTCGGCGATCTTCGTTCCCGTGAGCTTGATGCCCTCGTGGCTCCAGCCCTTCGCAATTCACCAGCCCATCAGTCAAACCGCTGACGCAGTTCGTGGGCTGATGAATGGCACGCCGCACGGCATCTCGACGTGGGTTTCGCTCGCCTGGTCCGCAGGCGCGATTCTCGTTCTCGCGCCACTCGCCGTGAATCGCTACCGCAAAGCCGCCTAACCCGTGACCGTACTGACAATCGACGAGCTGCAACAGATCGTCGTCGACGCGTTTCCCGACTACGACGTGCCTCGCATTGAAGAACTCACCGAAGACTCATTGCTGATGTCCCAGCCCGTCAGTGACAAGAACTCGCGACCCGGCGGCACGCTGTCAGGACCAACGATGATGGCGCTCGCGGACAACTCGGCGTGGCTCGTCATACTCGCCCACATTGGACCAGTGCTGCTCGCGGTAACGACGAGTCTGCACATTGACTTTCTTCGTAAACCAGAAATTACCGATCTCATGGCTCGAGCCAAACTCATAAAACTCGGACGGCGTCTCGCGGTCGTTGACGTTGAACTCTTTTCAAGAGATTCCAGCGAGCTCGTCGCCAAAGCACAAGTCACGTACTCGATACCTCCTCGCGAAAACTAGTCGTGACGTGCGCCTCGTTATGTGCGCCGTCGCCGTGCACCACCTTTTAAAGTGGACCGGTGAATAGCGACATCAAGAAACCATTAACAAACACGCTGATCACGTTGATGGCCATCGCTATTGGCATCAACGTCGCCAACCTCTACTACCTCCAACCTCTGCTCCACCAGATCACGAACGAGTTCCACGTTGGCACGGCGCGCGCGACGAATCTCTTGACATTGACGCAGATTGGCTACGCCATTGGTCTCGCTTTCATCGTGCCCTTGGGTGATATTTGGCCACGCCGACGTCTCACGGTGGCCATCTTTGGCGTCTCGGCCGTTCTCATGGGCGTCGCCGCGACGATGACGTCATTCTCACTGCTCGCGCTCGTCATGTTGGTCATTGGGCTCACCTCGGTCGGTGGTCAGGTAATGGTGCCCTTGGCGGCCGACCTTGCCAGTCCAGGCGAACGCGGTCGCGTCATTGGAAAAGTCATGACGGGACTGCTCCTGGGCGTCCTTTTGTCGCGCACCGCGTCGGGTCTCCTCGCTGAAGTTGCCGGGTGGCGCACGGTGTACTGGACCGCGGCGGGGCTCCTCGCGGTCATGGCCTTGGTCTTGCACAATATTTTGCCCAATGAACCTGCTCGAGCCAAGGTCGCGTACAGAAAACTCGTCGCCGGTGTGTTCTCGCTGTACTTCACGCATCGTCAACTACGACGTCGCGCGTACCTCGGTGCGTTGATCTTCGCGTCAAACAGCACGTTGTGGACGACGCTCTCATTTCTTCTCGCTGGTGCGCCCTTCCACTACACCAACGCCGTCATTGGACTCTTCGGACTCTTTGGTGTCGCCGGCGTATTGGCCGCGAATCTCGCGGGTCATCAAGCCGACAAACAGCGCACGCACCTCAGCACTATCGTTGCCGCGACCCTGCTGTTGAGCGCCTTTGGGATCTTGGCCCTCGGGCGCAACTCTCTGTTGTTACTGGCTATCGGGATCATGGTCCTCGACACAGGTATGCAGGGCATGCAGATTACGAATCAGTCCGTCATCTACGCGCTGCTACCCAACTGGCGCAGTCGAATTAACAGCGCCTACATGGTGAGCGGGTTCGCGGGAGCCTCGTTGGGATCGTTTCTCGCAGGCCAGTTCTACGCCCACTTTGGTTGGTACGGCGACTGCTGGCTCGGCGGCGGGTTCGGCGTGTTGTTAATCGTGCCAGCGATTCTTTGGCGCTCGACTACTGAACCAGCAGTCGTCGTCAGCGCGGTCGACGACGCGCGATAGTTCCACGCAACGTCATCGCGACTTCAATGTCCGAGTCGCCCGTGGCACTCGGGTCACCCACTCGCTCGATAAGGCGTGAACGAAGTATCTGCACTGCATCGGCTCTCTCCGCTTCGCTCTGGATGATGGAAGCGGAGTAGGTGCCAAAGAGTCCTACAACCTGATCGACCGTGCGCGACCACGTCCAATCGAGCGTGACGTGGCGCACGTCAATGAAGTCTCCGTTAACGTCAATGTTGGCTTCCCAACCGCGCGGTCGCGCGTTGAGGTCACCGGATTGCTCGCGAAGTTTGAGGAGCGACGCAGTCCAAGGATCGTCGCGACTAAAACCGTTCCACAAGACGTAGAGCGTGCCGTTGTCGCGCAGGATCCGAGCCATTTCGTTCGTGGCTTCGGGCTGGCGAAACCAGTGCCACGCCGAAGAGGAAAAGACCGCGTCAAAAGTTCCGTCTTTAACGGGAACGGACTCGGCAGTGCCGGGCAAGACCTCAACGTCGGGGCTACGACGCGTGAGAATCTTTCGCATGTCGACGTCGGGTTCAATGACGCTGACCTTCGCGCCCAGGCCGAGCAAAAACCGCGTGAGTTTTCCGGTGCCCGCACCAACGTCAAGAACGTCGAGCCCGTGAACATTGTCCAGCAACGTCACCGTTTCTTTGGGCGGGTCGGCGCGGTAGAGGTCGTAGTTCTCTGCGACGGTACCGAACTTGAGTCCGCGCCCGTCGTCGAGCACGACTACATCTGCCCCGTCGCGCTTCGAAGGTGAGCGAGCAGTCCATCAATGGGCACGCGCACCTGGGTCATGGTGTCGCGATCGCGCACCGTGACGGCGCGGTCGTTCAAGGTCTCAAAGTCCACCGTGATACAAAACGGCGTGCCGATCTCGTCTTGGCGACGGTAACGCTTGCCAATGGACTGCGTGACGTCGTAGTCACACATGAAGTGCGGTTGAAGTTGGCCCAACACTTCAGTGGAGACAGATTCGAGGTCGGGCTTCTTAGAGAGCGGCAAGACCGCGACCTGATAGGGCGCGAGTCGCCAGTCGAGACGAAGAACGCTGCGCGTCTCGCCTTCGACGACGTCCTCGTGGTACGCGGAGAGCAAAAACGCCATCATCGCGCGCGTGGCGCCCGCCGCGGGCTCAATCGCGTAGGGGGTGTAGCGCTCGTTCGTTGATTGATCAAAGAAATCAAGGGCAACGCCCGAGTGCTTGGCGTGTTGGGTTAAGTCGTAGTCACCGCGATTAGCGATGCCCTCGAGTTCATCGAAGCCCCAAGGAAAGCGGAACTCGACGTCGGTCGTGCCCTTTGAGTAGTGCGAGAGGTCTGCTGTCGCGTGTTCGTGCAGTTGCAGCATCTCGCGAGGAATTCCGAGATCGACATACCAGTTAAGTCGGGTCTCAATCCAGTAGCGGTACCATTTGTCGGCGTCGGCCGGTGGCACGAAGTACTCCATCTCCATCTGTTCGAACTCGCGTGTTCGAAAGACGAAGTTCTGCGGTGTGATCTCGTTGCGAAACGACTTGCCAATCTGCGCAATACCAAAGGGCGGCTTCTTTCGCGTCGTTGCGAGCACGTTGGCGAAGTTGGTGAAGATGCCCTGCGCGGTCTCGGGGCGCAGATACGCCGTCGAGCCTTCGCCCTCCACGGGACCAGCCTGGGTCTTGAACATGAGATTGAAAGCCCGAGGGGGCGTGAACTGCGTCGAACCACAGTTCGGACAGACACCGTCGATCTTGTCTTCACGCCAACGCTCTTTGCACTTAAGACAGTCCACCAGTGGATCGGTAAAGGTTTCGAGGTGACCTGAGGCCGCCCAGACGGCGGGTGGTCCAAGAATCGCGGCGTCCAGGCCAACGATGTCGACGCGGGTCTGCACCATCGAGCGCCACCACGCCTGCTTCACGTTGCGAAGAAGATTGACGCCGAGGGGGCCGTAGTCGTACGTGGAGCGAAATCCCCCGTAGATCTCGGCCGATTGGAAGATAAATCCGCGCCGCTTGCAAAGATTGATGACCTTTTCGAGCAGGTCAGGGTCGAGTTGGGGCGTTGCTTCCATCGCAAAAGGTTACTGGACTACTCGCTACTCTTCAGCCTGACAATCACCTGATTAGCGACGAGTCGGGCCTTTGGTGTCAAGGTCACGCGTCCCTCGCTCACTCGAACCAGGTGCGCGATCTCGTCAAGGGACTCGAAGGCTTCAATCGGCACGCCGCGCGACGTTCGTAGCGCCAACGATTCCTCTTCGAAACGTTGTGTCGACGCGTCTAGAAACTCCTCACCCCCGAGTGGTGACTCACCCTTAGTGACGAGCTCGACGTAGCGATCGGGCGTGCGTACATTCCAGAACCGACGACCGTGTTGGTGTGAGTGCGCCGCCGAACCGAAACCGACGTAGTCCTCGTGGTCCCAGTAGACGTGGTTGTGACGACACTCGTGGCCGGGCTTGGCCCAGTTCGAGATCTCTTCCCACAAGTAGCCGTGTTGCTCTAAGACCTCGCCCACCAAGTCGTAGGCGTCGGCCGTGGCGTCCTCGTCGGGGTGACGCTTGGGGTCCCTGCCGAGTGGCGTCGCTGGTTCGGGCGTTAACGCGTAACAACTGATATGCGGGGGCGGATGCTCCAAGGTCAAGAGATCATTCAAAGTGTGTCGAACGTCGTCGAGATTCTCAGCGCGCGAGCCCACGATGAGGTCCATGTTCCACGTTGTAAATCCCGCGTCGTGCACGGCGCGAGAAACCTCGCGGTGCGCCATGATGCCGTGACGTCGACCGAGGTCAGCGAGCACCGCGGGTTGCGTTGACTGCACGCCAAAACTCATGCGCGTAACGCCGCCGGCTTTGTACGCGCGAAGGCGATCGATGTCCGCGTCCTCGGGGTTGCACTCAACGGTTATCTCAGCGTCGTCAGTGCGCTCAATCGCGTCCAGTATCTGAAGCAACTGCTCGGCACTGAGCCGAGAAGGTGTGCCGCCGCCGAAGAAAACCGACGTAGCTCTGGGTAGGCCCTTTTCTTTGGCCCAGGCAATCTCGTGCAGCACCGCTTCGACGTAGCCCTCCATGAGGTGATCGCGGTCAGAGTACGTGGCGAAGGCGCAGTAGTCACAGCGGTGCGCACAAAACGGCACGTGCACGTAGACGCCGAAGTTTGTTCTTGAAGTACTCAAGAAACCACGCTAGCGGTCGGTTGAGCCACGCAGTGGCGCACTGGCTTGGGGCGCACGAAGACGCCGACCAAAGTGAACCTCAATTGACTCTTGAGCAATGGCCGTCACTTCGCCGGCCCCCCGCGGGTTCTCTTCGCGGAGCACACTCGCGAGGTCTCCACCCACCATTCGACGAATCAACACCAAGGCGTCGTTGGAGAGCGTGACGCCTTGGCGACACTCGTCACAAAGGGTGCCACCGATCTGGGCGTCGAAAGCCACCAAAGGTCCGGTGCGTCCACAGTTCACGCAGACGTCAACTACTGGCTCCGAACCGTCTAAAGCGAGCAAGCGAAAGTAGAACGACGAGGGCACGAGCGATGGGTCAAAGGACTCGTCGTCGAGGGTGGCGAGCACGCGCGTTAAGAGTTCGAAGATCTCCTCGTCGGGCACGCCGTCAGAGGGAATGGCGTCGACGGCCTCCACGACGGCGTAGCCGGCCGAGATTCGCAGGTACGACGTACGCAACGTCGCCAGACGCGCTTTGTGTTGGACGTGGCGAGCGATGTAGAACTCACCGCGCGTCTTCACCAAATCGACCGTTACGTGAGCCAGTGTCTCGAGCGTGCCACCCATACGACTGGACGTCTTTCGAACACCTTTCGCCAATACCCGTAACTTGCCGTGGTGGCGAGTCCAGAGCACCACCACTCGATCAGACTCACCCGACTTATAGGTCCGAAGTACGACCGCTTCGTCGCTGATCTCTCTCACGACCGTGGTTCGTCCTCACGATCATTGAAGTGCTGCTTTCGCGGTGTGATGCCCATGAACCGATTAAGTGCAACGCCGCCGGCCACGAGCACGGCGAGCACCAAGGGCACGACGAGCGGTGCGATCAACGACGTCGCTCCATTGAGCGCAATGACCCAGAGAAGGACGTAAAAGAGACCCACGACGACGACCGTCGTGCGCAACACGATCACTTATCGACACCGCCGAAACGTCGATCGCGACCCTGGTAGACCTCGATGGCGTCGTAGAGGTCTTCGCGACGAAAGTCGGGCCAGAGGACGTCTGAGAACACGAGCTCCGAGTACGCCATCTCCCAGAGGAGAAAGTTCGAGATTCGATACTCGCCCGAGGTTCGAACGACCAAGTCCGGATCGGGCAGTTCAGGGTGATAGAGGCGTTCGCGAATCATCTTCTCGTCGATCTTCTTGGCCGGCACTTTGTCGTTCACCAACGCACGCACCGCGTCCACGATCTCCGCCCTCCCACCGTAATTAAAGGCAATATTAAGGGTGAAGTCAGTGTTGTTCTTCGTGAGTTCCGCTGCTTCATCCATGCGTCGCATGACGCCTTTGGGAACGCGCCAGTCACGTCGACCAGAAAAGACGATCTTTACGCCATCCCCGTTCAGTTGGTGTTGACGTCGCTCGAGAAGACCGCGATTGAAGTTCATGAGGTAGCGAACCTCGTCAACGGGTCGACGCCAGTTTTCCGTTGAGAAGGCGAAGACGGTGAGGGCTTTAACGCCCAGAGCGATTGCCCCGTAGGTCGTGTCGACGAGAGACTCTTCGCCAGCACCGTGTCCTTCGGTCCGAGGAAGACCCTGACGTTGCGCCCAGCGACCGCTGCCGTCCATGACGATGGCGACGTGATGAGGTACCCCAGAACGCTCAATGGACGCGGGAAGTGGCGTTGGACGTGGATCAGGCACGTATAAAACTTACTTCGTCCTACTTCGAAGTCGATCCCGCGGCCCCTAAGGTCATCGGGTGCAGAGTTTCGATCCCGACGAAGAATCTCCGTTCGTCGAAGGCGAACTTTCGGAGGGAATTCAGCTCGACGATGACGTCATTGCCATCGACGCCGAGCGCGCCCTAGCCCTGCTCGACTCGATCACGAAAGACCTTCCCGGAGGTGGCGAAAGCCGCGAAGGCCAGCGCGAAATGGTGCGCGCCGTCGCCTCAGCAATCTCACGACGACGCCATCACGTCATCGAAGCCGGTACGGGCGTTGGCAAGTCACTCGCCTACCTCGTGCCAGCAGTTATGTCGGGCGAACGGGTCGTCATCGCGACCGCCACCAAAAACCTCCAAGACCAGCTCGCGAAAAAAGACGCGCCCCAGGTTGCCAGCCACGTGAACGGTGTTCGCGTCGCCGTTCTCAAAGGCAAGCAGAACTACCTCTGTCTCAATCGGGCCAACAGTTTGGGAGCCGGGGCGCAACTCAGTCTCGATGACGGCACCGAAGTCCCCAAGGGCGTTGCGGACCAGATGAAGAGAATCCTCCAGTGGTCGAACGAAACCTCAACCGGCGACTTAGACGAGCTGACCTTCGAAGTTGACTCACGGGCACGTCGTCAGCTCACCGTTACGCCCCAAGAGTGTCTGACCAGAGCGAAGTGCCCACAGGGTCAGAACTGCTTCGCCGAACTGGCGAAGGATCGGGCTAACGAAAGCTCCATCCTCATCGTGAACGCTCACCTCTACGCCTCACACTTGGCGTCGGGTTCGATGTTGCTGCCAGCGCACGAGTTCGTGGTCTTTGACGAGGCCCACGAGATACTCGATATCTTCGCGACGTTGCTTGGTACCTCGGTGAACGCCTCGCGTCTTCGAGCACTCGCCATGGGGGCACGTTCACTTCTTACCGAGGAGGACAAGACCCGAGCGGACCAGTTGCTCTCAAGTGCCGACCGCTTCGCCGCGGTCCTGCTCGCTCAGTATGAACGAGGAGAGCTCAAAGGGCTCGACGAAGCGTGTCAACTCGAACTCTCGCGGGCGAATGAACTCGTCGCTGCCCTGGTCGAAGGGCTTCGCTCGCACGAATCCACGTCGTCCGACGGTGAGTTTCGAAAGGTGCGGGCGCTCGGTCCCGCCATTCACCTGGCCAACGACCTCGACCGAGTCAGCAAGATCAAAGAGGGTGAGTTGCTCTTTCTCTCACGACGCGACCGCGAAGTCGACGTCGAGATCTCCCTCGTCGACGTGGGACCACGACTGCGCGACGACCTTTGGGGCAACGTCACCGCGGTGCTGACGAGCGCCACGATTCCCGACACGTTGGCGACGAACCTCGGCATTGACGACTGCGTGCTCGATCACTTCGAAAGTCCCTTCGACTACCAGAACAACGCGTTGCTCTACGTTCCGGAAGAATTTCCGGAGAGAAATTCCCCCGAGGCCGAAGCGGCCATCATTGACGAGCTCGTCACGCTCATTCGCGCTGCTGGTGGTCGGACGCTGGCACTCTTCACCAATCGTTCAGTGATGCAACGCGTTGCTGAAGTCGTGGCGCCCCAACTTGATACAGAAGTTCTCGTCCAGGGCACGTTGTCGCGCCAACGTCTCATCGATCAGTTTCGCCACAGTGACGAAGCGAGTCTCTTTGCGGTCACGAGTTTCTGGCAGGGCATCGACGTGCCTGGACACTCCCTCAGTCTCGTCACCATCGACCGACTGCCCTTTAGCGTGCCCGGCGATCCACTCGCTGAAGCGCGTCGAGAAAAGTCCGCTAGTCCCTTCATGGAAGTCGATCTTCCGCGCGCGACGATGCTGCTCGCCCAAGGCGTTGGTCGACTCATTCGCACCAAAGACGACCGTGGCGTCGTTGCCGTGCTCGACACTCGCCTCGCCACCGCGCGCTACCGCTCGGTCATGTTCAAGAAGCTCCCACCCATGCGCCGCACCCGAGACCGGGCGCAAGTGGAAGCATTTCTGCGAGAACTTCGCCAGTAATAGTAAGAAAATCAAGAGAAACCACCGAGTTTTGGCGTGAATAAACTAGTATTTCACTAGTTTTAATCGAATCTATCGGAGACCCGTGCATATCGACCTCTACTTGGTGCTGGGCAGTGCCGTGGTGGGTCTTCTCGTTGGACTCACCGGTGTTGGCGGTGGCGCCTTGATGACACCAATGTTGGTGTTGGTCTTTGGCATCACGCCGACCGCCGCGATCACCTCAGACCTCGTCGCGGCACTCTTTATGAAGCCCGCGGGTGTCATCATCCACTGGCGACGCAAGACCGTTCACACCGGACTCGTGAAGTATCTCTGTTACGGATCGCTGCCGGGTGCGTTTCTTGGAACGTACGTGATGCACCTTTTCGGTCATAGCGCCGTGGCGGAGCATCGACTGCAGATCCTGCTCGGTACCGCGCTCATCATCGGCGCGCTGGCGATGCTCGGGCGAACGTTGCTCGCTCCCATCGCCAACAAAGAGGGCATCATCGTGCGACGTGGCGCGACGATTGCCATTGGCGCGGTCGGCGGCTTCATGGTCGGCCTCACCTCGGTCGGTGCGGGTTCGCTGATTCTGGTCTTGTTGTTGTTTCTCTACCCAAGTCTTCGCAACAGCCAACTGGTTGGCACCGACCTCGCCCAATCGGTTCCCCTGACGCTGTCAGCGACGTTGGGAACGTTGCTGTTTAGCAACGTCAACTTCGCGTTGACAACGTCAATCATCATTGGATCAGTTCCCATGGTGATCGTTGGTTCGCTGCTCTCATCAAATGCCAATGGCGTGTTGCTTCGTCGCATCATTATGGCGACGGTGCTGCTGAGTGGTCTTAAGTACGTCGGTCTGCCGTCGGACGCGTTGGGCGTGGCCGCCGTTCTTCTTGCGGCTGCTATTGCCACGGTGGGGCTTCGCCACGCACGAGCGCGCCGACTTTCGCTCGAGAGCGAATCAGTACCCGAAGCGGTCGAGGACGTCGTCGCGCTTTTGCCAACCCGGCTCGACCCGCACGCGTAGCTCTAAATACATTCCTTCAGGCAACTGACGTCGTGCCGCGATGCCGACGTCTTTCAAGAGTTGTCCGCCCTTGCCAATGACCATGCCCTTTTGACTCTCTCGCTCCACAAGAATCTCCACGGTGACGTGGGGCCACTCGAACTCGCTCACGCGACAGTGAATCGAGTGCGGCAACTCCTGCTTCGTCTTTCGCACCAACTGCTCGCGCACTAATTCAGCAACCCACATCGCTTCGGGAACGTCGGAGACCTCTTCGTCGGGAAAGAGAAAGTGCGATTCGGGCATCGCCTCTCGAAGCAGCACCAACAACGCCTCTGTTCCTTCGCCCGTCTTCGCCGACACTGGCAAGTACTCAACGCGTTCAGCTGCTCCTTCAAGCCTCTCCTCGCGAGCGATATCGTCCACGGCTTGGCTCGCCGCGAGCAGTTGCGCTGCGACCGCTTCTCGGCCGGGCTTGTCCATCTTGTTCACGACGACGTAGAGACGCGGACCAGTTGGTCCGCGTCCGTGACGAAGCATCGTTTCGATGACGAGTCGGTCTCCCGGACCAATGGGCGCGCTGGCCTCGACGACCGCGAGGATCACGTCGACGCCGTCAGCTGCCGAGCGGGCCGTTTCGTTGAGTCGCCCACCAAGTGTTGTCCTCGGTCGGTGCAGTCCCGGCGTGTCCACGAGGATGATCTGCGTGTCGCCTTCGGTGAGGATTCCCCGAATCGCGTGACGCGTCGTGTTCGGCGAGGCGGCGGTAATCGAGACTTTGGCGCCGACGAGTTGATTCACCAATGTGGATTTTCCAACGTTGGGTCGGCCGAGAATGGCGACGAAACCGGCCTTTGTCATGACACCCTCAATGGTTCGACGAGCACTTCTTCAATTCTTCGTCCATCCATTCGCACCACCGTCAAGCGGTAGTGCTCGGTCGTGAGGACGTCACCAACGTTCGGCACGCCCCCGGCCAAGTCGAGCACCAGTCCCCCAACCGTGTCCCAGCCGTCCTTGGGTAGAGCGAGCCCGTACTCGTCGTTGGCGTCGTCAATGTTCAGTCGCCCACTGAGCTCGATGCCACCCTCAATCGAGCGCTCCGTCTCATCGTCCTCAATCGCGGGGTCGGATTCATCGGTGATCTCACCCACGAGTTCCTCGAGGACGTCTTCGAGGGTCACGAGTCCGGCGGTGCCGCCGTATTCGTCGACGACAATAAAGAGGTGACTTTTGGCATTACGAATCTCGGTGAGCAACGACGCCACTTTCTTCGTTTCTGGAACGAACTGGGCCACGCCCATGTGGTCTCGAAGTAGTTCGGCGCCCTTGTCGTTCGCTACGAGGCTGGCGAGGTGGCGAAGGTTCACGATGCCCACGACGTCATCGACACTCTCGCCCAATACCGGAATGCGCGAGCGACCAGATTCAATCGCGAGATCGAGGGCGTCTCGTGCCGTCGCGGTGTCGTCAATGCCAACGATGTCAATGCGCGGCACCATGACTTCGCGAACGATGGTGTCACCGAACTCGATGATCGAGTGGATGAAGTCGCGCTCTTCAGACTCGATGGCGTCGTCTTCGTGCGCAACGTCGGCCATGGCGAGCACTTCAGACTCGGTCATGCGCCGACCCAATCCTTTCGCGCCAAAGAGGCCGATCACGCTGTCGGCGATGAACAAAAGGATGACCGATACCCAGCGGATTGGCCAGAACCGAAGCACGGTCCCGACGACCGGTGCGCTCGTCAGTGCCGAGAGGTCAGGGTGTTGAATCGCGAAATTCTTCGGGATCGCCTCAAAGACAACGAAGATGACAATGACTTCACCGGCCGTGGCGACGAAGACGCCCGCGGCGCCAAAGAGGTGACCCGCGAGCACACCCACCATCGTCGCCGACACCAACTGACAGATCAGCACGAGCAACAGCAATGGGTTCAAAAACTTCTCGGGCGATTCAGTGAGCGACACCAGCGCTTTCGCGCCACTTCGGCCCGCGTCGCGCAGCGAACGAGCGCGTGACTTATTCATTCGTGTCAGTGACGTCTCGGCCATGGCGAAGAATCCCGAAAAGATCAACAGCACCAACACGGTCACGCCGAGGTAGGTGTCACCCATTGACCAGGTGGCCGCTATCACGAGTGGCTCTTCTGGTAGTGACGGGCCAGGAGTTCGCGTTCTCGAGCCTCCATGCGCTCGGCCTCGTCGTCAATCACGTGGTCCCATCCGAGCAGGTGCAACACGCCGTGCACGACCAACAGCGCGATCTCGTCGTCGAAGGTGACTTCGTGATCGACGGCGTTGCGCGCGGCGA
>DATCBX010000028.1:0-2754 GCA_036511635.1 Acidimicrobiales bacterium
GTGCGATGAGTTCGAGTGACCCCAAGGTCCCTGAACTCGTGACCACCATGGCCGCGGAACTCTTGGACCGACCACGACACCTCGGCATTCACTCCGCCGGCATGGTGCTCTGTGATCGCCCCGTGCTCGAGGTCTGTCCCATCGAGTGGGGACGCATGCCCGGGCGCACGGTCCTGCAGTGGGATAAGGACGACTGCGCGGCGATTGGTTTAGTGAAGTTCGATCTTCTCGGTCTCGGCATGCTCGAAGCGCTGCACCGCGCAGTTGATTCGGTGGAAGCTTTTCACGGAGTCAACGTTGACTTAAGTGCGTTGCCCCAAGAAGACGCGGTCTATGACCTTCTCTGCGAAGCCGACACCGTGGGGGTCTTTCAAGTGGAGTCGCGCGCGCAGATGGCGACGCTGCCGCGCGTGCAACCACGCTGCTTCTACGACCTCGTCATTGAGGTGGCACTTATTCGCCCCGGTCCCATCCAAGGTCACGCGGTGAATCCTTACATTCGTCGACGCCGCGGCGACGAGCCCGTGACGTACCTGCACCCGCGACTCGAACCGATTCTTCAGCGAACGCTCGGCGTGCCACTTTTCCAAGAACAGTTAATGGAGATGGCCGTCGCGGTGGCGGGCTTTTCACCGGCCGAGGCCGACGAGTTGCGCCAAGCCATGGCGGCCAAGCGTTCTGAGCTACGCATGATGAAACTCAAGAGTCGCTTCTACGCCGGTATGCAAGAGAACGGCATTAGTGGTGCCGCGGCCGATCAACTCTTTGACGCGTTGGCGGCGTTCGCGAACTTCGGTTTTCCCGAATCGCACTCGGTTTCATTCGCCCACCTCGTCTACTGCTCGGCGTGGATCAAGGTCCACTACCCGGCCGCGTTTTTGGTTTCGTTGCTCAACGCACAACCCATGGGCTTTTGGTCGCCGCAGAGTCTGGTCGCTGACGCGAAGCGACACGGCGTCACGGTGCTACGTCCCGACGTGAACATCTCGCGTAGTGGCGCCGCGTTAGAGGGCACACCGGAGAATCCTTTGGTGCGACTTGGTCTGGCGGACGTTCGCTCTATTGGAAGCGAACTCGCGGAGCGGATCGAGGCGGGTACTCCCTGGAGTGACAGCGCCGATCTCGTTCGTCGTGCCGGGCTTCAACAACATCACCTTGAAGCACTCGCCGCCGCCGGCGCACTCGACGCCTTTGGCCCGAGTCGCCGCGCGCTCACGTGGTCGGCCGGTGCGGCCGCTCAGGCTCTGCCAGATCGCCTGCCGGGCGTGGTGACCGGACTCGTCGCGCCGGTCTTGCCAGTGGTGAGTGAGATGGAACGCGTGGCCGATGATCTGTGGGCGATAGGTCTGACGACCGAGGCCACGGCAATGGAACTCGTGCGTCCGTCACTCAACGAACGCGGCGTGACGCGCGCGAGTGCGTTGTTCGCGGTGGAGAGCGGGCGCGTCATGGTGGCGGGGGTGGTGACACACCGTCAACAACCCGAGACGGCGAACGGCGCGGTCTTTGTCAACCTCGAAGACGAGACCGGCCACGTGAACGTGATCTTCTCCAAGGGTGCGTGGGCTCGGTGGGGCAGTGTGGCGAGTAACAAGCCGGCGTTGGTGATTCGAGGCTCACTCGAACGGGGCCAGGGAGTCGTCACGCTCACGGCCGAATACGTTGAGCCGCTCACCTTGGGGTCGGTGGCGCCTTCACGCGACTGGCGCTGAAGCCACACACCGAAGACCATTGAACGTCGACGAGTGTGTAGGCCCGAGCGAACGAACGAGACCGTGGTGCAAGGTCCACGATTCTGGCGACCGTCGCGAGGTCGTGAAGGTGCGAGAAATCATCAAGATGCTTGAGGATGACGGCTGGTCTCTGAGTCGGCAGCGAGGAAGTCATCGGCAGTTTCATCATCGCTCGAAGCCAGGATGCGTGACGGTACCAGGTCGCCTGTCCGACGACGTTCCAAGAGGCACTCTCGCTAACATCATGAGACAAGCCGGATTGAGGAGGCGAAACCAATGACTGACTACACGATCGTGATTGAGGACGCTGACACAAACTTTGCAGCATACGTAATTGGACTTGATGGAGTCATCACGACGGGAAAGACTATCGACGAAGTAGTCGAGAACATGCGTGAGGCGATTCCGTTTCATCTCGAAGGCATGCGCCTCAACAGTGATGAACTGCTCGAACCGATTCCCATAGTAAAGACAATCCACGTTGCTTCGTAGCTGAAAGCTTTTATCAAGGGCGATAGACCAATGTCTACACTTTTTTCATAGAAAGTCGCTGGCGGCCACAAACGGCAGGCTCTTGTCATCAAACGTGAGGCTGTTGCAACCGTTGTAGGTTGTGAAGGTTCGTGAGATGATTCGAGTACTCGAACGTGACGGTTGGCGTCAGGTGCGGCAACAAGGAAGCCATCGCCAATTCCACCATCCTGCGAAGCCCGGAACCGTGACCGTTGCCGGACATCTTGGGATAGACCTACGATTAGGGACGCTGATTGAAATCTATAAGCAAGCTGGGTTGGAAAGGAAGTAGTCATGACGGAGTACGCCATCATCATTGAAGACGTCGGTAGTAACTTCTGCGCCTATGTCCCAGATCTTCCCGGCTGTGTTGGTGCAGCCGATACGGCAGAAGAGCTTCAAGAGTTGATGCGAGAGGCTATCGAGTTCCATATTGAAGGAATGCGGTTGCACGGTGAGGAAGTTCCCGCGCCTCACTCGAGAGCCGCTTCTGTACAGGTTGCATCCT
>DATCBX010000029.1:0-15445 GCA_036511635.1 Acidimicrobiales bacterium
CTTGGTGGTTCAAAGAAGAATTGCCGATGCCCTTTAGATCACGCGAGCGTCGTGATTAACTCCCTAAGGGTGGCCGAAAACCTTCGGAACGGGTGGCCGGAAACAATCGGAATGACCGGCCGAAAACTGTCGGAATCCGCAATTTTGTCCGTCGAGCCGTTCGGTATTGTTCGAGTCACGCCACGGCTTCATGTGACTCGCTATTAGATACTTTGATTCCGAAAGACCAGTGAGTCGACAACTTGACTCATAGTGACGAACTTCTTCCTTGTAAATACCTTGTCCAACGCGAGCTCTCGCCAAAACGTGTTTTTCGGTCACCGTAAGTTCCGGATCGTTGAGAATTACTTCGGCCTCTTGAATAAGGCGTTCAACGGAAGGGTCGTAGCGGACAGCGGCTTTTACCGCTTCTTCACTAAGACCTGCCCTACTCAAATACTTTGCTCCGAGAATCGCCGGTAGTTCAAAAAGGTACTGCTGATTAACCCGGCCCTGACTATTCATTGGGCCGTACCGCTCGGGAGCGACCTGGTTGTAGAGGTCAAGGTGGTCTTGGGGTTTGACTGGCTCGGCAAACTCCACGAAGCGCATGGCAACCGACCATCCTTCGTCCGACCAGTAACCACCGCTAAAGCCGAAGTCAGGCTTTCGACTGGTCGTTGCTGACTCGTCAACCACACCCGCATAGCGCAATGCCCCATCGAAATGCGACAGGACGATGTCACCAGGAAGCAAGTGAGTCATATTGTCGTAGAAATGAGTATGGCGCCCATTGGCGTCGAGTTTCGGAGCCCAGAGATACTCACCGTAAATTTCGTGTCGCCACGTTTGATTCTGATTCACCCACCAGAAGGCCACTGCCCGATCCTACGAGCTTGAGCTTCCAAAAGTAAGTTCTCTTCGCGGTGGTTGACCTGGTCGCTTCGCCTCCAACACAAAGTGAATCGCAGCGAGTTTGCTGGAGGGCAACGAATTAGTCAAGCCGATTCAATCAGGCTATCCACGAAGGCCTCAAGGTCGACCAATCTGATTCGCCGCGATCGTCCAATGTAAACGGAGTCAATGGCGCGTGAATTAAGCAATTCATAAAGCTTCGTCCGGCTAATCGCGAGAAGCTTGGCTGCATCGACCACGGTGAGGAGCAGTATCGGAGCCGAAACCACTCCCGAGACAACGTAGCGATTTTCATTCGGTGGATCGCCCCAAGGAAGGGTGATCGCACAGCTGCTCGATTGATCTGCTTCAACATTTGTCTTCGCAAGTCGATCGGTTAGATTGGCCCGACTTGCTGTATCGTTTGTTTCGGTTCGTCTCGCGATGCCGGTGATGTCGGGTAGCGTAACCGTGCGATTTCGCTCCACAAAAATCCCACGCTTTATCCCACGGACTTGACAAACACCACTGAACCAAGCCGATGCCAGTGAACGAGTTTTCCTTTTATTTGGGACTTTTTCGACATCGTTAGACCATAAAAACTGGTCTGACCCCTCTTTTAATCCCAAACGAAACCGACACCACTGGACCAGAGCGACGTCTGCGAACCAATTGCCATTTCAACGGTCCAAAAGTCATGCGCGGAGCATTGAGACCTCCCAGTAACTTGTTAATGGTTGGCAAGTTTGCGCTTCGTTAAGCGATGCCATTTGGCGCATGACGGACGCTCGAACGCGAAGGATGGGAATTGATGGAGATTTTATGCGCTGATTGCGGTTGCCGCGTCGACCGCGGAGTTCGAATTGCAGTGTGTGCTGATCCGAACTGTTGCTGTCGCGATTTACCAGTGCGCGAGAACTCGTTGTAAATACGTCAGCGCTCGCAACGCTCCTTTCCAATGGCGCGAGAGCAAGGCAGCAATTGTTTGTTAATGCAGAGTCATCTCGGAACTCACCAAGTTCGCGTTTTACATTTTCGGCTTGTTGACAGTTCCCCTTTCGTTAGGATCTTCGCATCGTTCGCCGAGCATCTTTCAACAAAAGAACAAGATGGAGTTCATCGGTCGGACTCACTTCTAGTTCGGGAATGTGGTGAAGATAGAAATCTCGAGCCTCGGTCCCTTCGGCATGTATCAATAAGCCTCGACAACCTATGTCATCGCTTATCGTGAGCAGTCGCGTAATCGCGTCAACAAGGAGGGCCGCGCCGATGCCTCGTCCCTTGTGCTCAACTTCAACTCCGAGTCGCGACAGGAGTGCTACCGGCTGCGGGTAATGCCCGGCGCCCTTCTGCAGGCGAGCAGGTAAATCTGTCTTGCCTAATTGCACCATGCTCCACGCGTAGTAGGCAACGATGACGTCTCCGTCAAGTTGAGTGACGACAAAGACCCGTGTCGTACCAGTGGACGCCGACTGCTTGGCGTGACGTTGAAGCCACTGCGTCTGTTCTGACGATCGACACCTGAATTTCTCAACGTCATCGGCCGCCGTGATTAAGCGAGGTGGTCGATACTGCGACGTCACTCGCTAAAGGGTGACGGTCGACTCATGAGACGACGCAAACCTTCGAGTTCGCGAGCGGGCATCTCGTTCATCTTGTCCCACTGTGACACCGCTTCACTGGAAAGCACGAAACGATCTCGATCCGCGAGGATCTGACGAGAAGCATCCACCAGATTTGTGATTACAAACGACGTGAGGTCCGTACCGACGGTGTCGACGGCCCGATTAATGAGGTTTCGCTCCTCCAGCGTGGTCCTCACCTCGAGGCGCTTGTCCCTTGCTCGCGTAGACATGCTCGCGTTGTCTCCCTTATTTTCTTGTACGGCCATTGTACGTCCTATTTGGCCCTATTGCCGTCCGGTGACTTGAAGAGTCCCGGTAATACCAGTTATACTGAACTCATGAAGAATCGAACAAGTTACGTCAAGACCGCGATTTCCGTTCCGGGCGAAGTGCTCGACAGAGCGACTCGGCGCGCAAAGGAATTACATATGAGTCGCTCCGAACTATTCACACGAGCCGCCGATCAATTTCTCAACGAGCTTGAGGCGGAGAGCGTTACGAGTCGAATTAACGCCGTCGTCGCATCTACGCCGAACGACGCCAGCGAGGTTGCGGTCGTATTAAGTCGCCGGGTGTTGGTAAGCGATTCAACTGAATGGTGATCCATCGTGGCGAGGTGTACTGGATAGATCTTGGCGAGCCAGTGGGATCACGTCCCGCAAACCGTCGTCCAGTTTTGGTGGTTTCCGACGATCAATTTAACGCGAGCAACATTTCCACCGTGATCGTCGCAGTGATGACGGGCAACACGCTTCTAGAAGATCTGCCGGGCAACGTCCTCGTTCCAAAGGGCGCCGCGTCACTCCCCCGAGACTCGGTCGTGAATGTATCGAGCGTCGCCACAATCAACAAAAACGAACTGGGAAAGCGCGTTGGAACGGTACCGGAGTCGATAATGAGAACCGTCGACGCGGGCCTTCGCCTCTCGATGAATTTGTAAAAGCAATACGCATGGATACCTTGCAAAAAAGAACCGGACTACCTGCGTCTGCACGTCATGGCGTTCGCTCTTAATTGGGCAAGTCCTACGAATGGAACCATCTCGAAATCGATTGGCGAAAAAACCATTCTCAAATAACGCTCCCGCGTTGCATCTCAATATGAATCTCTGAAATAGTGGCCTTCATCGAGATCCTCAATTAGTCCCGGCTGCGTCGGGTGCCAGTCGAAATCCTTCTTAGTTGTCCCGCTCGACGCGGGGTTGCCAAGCGGGACGACTCAGGAAGCGGCGAGTCCCAACAGAGACGATGCACGTTGGGAAAAAGCGTGCTAATGAATCAAGCTCTGGGCAACGAGCGCGATGCCGTTTCCCCAGGAGTTGAGTTGAGATAGCGGTAGGTACGACGCGCCCTTACGCGTGTGGTCGTCCATCGGAACTCCGATGTAGCGCTCATCGCCGTTGGGTCCGATGAAAAACACGATGGACGTGTGAATTATGTCGGACGTGGGCTTTGGCGCCTCGACCACTAGGTGGTAACTATGCCAAACCGATTTGAGATCCTTTACGGACCCAGTAAAGAAATGCCACGAGGGAATCTTGTTCAAGCCGTGCAAGTTGGAGAATTTTGCCATATCGGCAACGCTGGTGAAGTACTGATTCACGTTCACCGCGATGAACACAACGTTTTTAGCATTCGACCCGAGATCGTGGTACGCGTCGACGAACTCTTGGGAGACGATAGGGCAGATGTCGACACAGTGGGGATCCATAAATTCGAGCACGACAGGGCGTCCTTGGAAGCTCTTCAATGACATCGACTTTCCACGTTGATCAACCAAGGTGAAGTTCGGTGCAAGCGATTTCGGAACGGGAGACAGCGCCATTAGGTTCGCGAGCGAAGTAGAAACGCTGGCGGGGATGCCAGTAACTCGAATACTTTGCAGGTTTTGCTTTGCCTGGCGATTGCGGACGGCTTCGTAGGCGAGGGTACCCGAGAGAATGACGGCGAGCGCGAGCGCGGCGAAGAACCAAGGAGTCAGCCCGCGTTGATGTCGTTTTCCTCCGTCCCCAACGATGCTCTCACTGGTGCCCGCGCTCTCGGGTGGTAGCGATGATGTCATAGTTATCTCTTTCTACAATCGGTGATGATGTCGCAAATTAACGCGAACGATAATCATTTGCCGAACGCTTCGCGCAGTGCAGCTTTAAGGGTGTTGGCGTAAAACTGGCCGATATGTCGGCCGACAACTTTGCCGTTGGACGAGATGAATATTGTCGTCGGAAGTCCGAAGAGTCCGTATTTACCCGCGAGCGAACCATTTGGATCCGACGTGACCGGATACGCGACGTGCACGCGCATAAGAAATGATCGCGCGGCGCCAGGCGAGTCGTTAGTGTCAACGCCGAGAAAAGCCACCTTGCCCCCCTCGGATCGATAGGCCTTTTCCAGTAAAGGCATCTCAGTGCGACAAGGAACGCACCACGACGCCCAGAAATTGATGACCAGTGGTTGACCTTTGAACGTAGCTAGCGACAAGACGTCGGATGGGTTCGCGAGGATAGGGAGAGAGAAGGCTATCGCCGGTGCGTTGGTGCGACCAGTAAGGACGTTCGATCGCGCCGACGGTGGCGAAGTGACACCTTGAAAAATTGCAAACGCAACGACCGCAGTCGCGACGATCAGTGCGACGAGCCAACGTCTCTTCAATCGACGGCGAGGTGGCGAGTTTTTTGACGCATTGAGCGTATCGTCGCCGACCACGATGGCCCCATTGGGTTCCATTTCGTTATTCATAGCCCTTGAGCCGTCGCTCTTTTGAGCAGCGAGTCGAGTCCAATTGCTGTCACTGGTCCGATTATCTTCGCCACCACTCTGCCCTTTGGATCAATCACGTACTTGGATGGCGGATTGTCAACGCCATAGCTAAGGGCGAATTTTCCCTCTCGGTCGCCGAGCACCGGATAGAGACCCACCCAAGGACCGAGCATTTTAAGAATACTGGAGTCCGAATCTTGAAAGGCGACGCCCACTAGTTGAGCGCCCCCGTACGGATGTTTTGCGAACGCCACGAGTTGGGGCTGCTCCGTTCGACACGGTACGCACCAACTTGAGAAGAAGTCAACGACGACAAAATGACCGCGAAGGGAACTGAGATTAATAGGCCGACCGATGAGCGTGTTGCCAGCAATGGCAGGTGCGCGGTGACCAACGAGAGGACTGTTGGCCGCGTATACGGTGCTCGGTGGTGCTGTCGCCAGGAGAAGGGTGAGGCCAACAAGGCCGACACCGACGACGGCAACGATCGCGCGAACAACGTGTCTGCTTGGTCGCCTATTTCGGGTTTCTATTGAAACAGGAACAATTGTTGATTCGTCGAGTATTGACGCGTCAATTGCGATTGAAGACTCGGTGAGATCTGTCACGGGCTTTCCTTACACCGGTGGCCAACCGTAACGAGCGAATATTCGCTGCAACGGTCTAAACCAGGCTTCCCAGGCGCCCGTGACGAAGAGTATCCCAACACCTATGAGGAGTGTCCCGCCGACGATCTCAATGTGGCGCCCATGTCGACGAAACCACTCGAGGGAACTTCGAGCTCGATTCATTCCAAGAGCCAATCCAATGAAAGGCAGCCCTAATCCGATCGAGTACAAGAAGAGTAAAAGAGCACCCCAAACAATCGTCCTGGTCGTAGCCGCGGTTGCAAGAATCACCGCTAAGACCGGACCAATGCACGGAGTCCATCCCGCAGCGAAGGCGACGCCCACGCCGAAAGCACCGCGACTACCGCGTGTAAGTCGCGCCATGTCGAAGCGACCTTCACGCTGCAGAAATCCGATGCGCAACACGCCCACCATCGAGAGTCCGAGCACGATAATTCCGACACCCATGACGCGCACGATTGTCGGCAATACTCGCAATACGAACGAACCAAAGAACGCGGATGCCACGCCCAACGTGGTGAAAACGAGCGTGAACCCAGCGACGAATATGAGCGAGGCGCGAATCGTGACGGCCCGCGCTTCCTTAGTTCCGAGCTCTGACACGGGTAGTGCTGAAATATAAGAGACGTAGCCCGGCAAGAGCGGCAGGCAGCATGGCGAAGAAAATGAGAGGACACCCGCCACGACCGCAAATATTGGAAGCAGGTAGACGGACACTAACTACACACCATAGTAGTTGACCACTCTAGAACTCCTGGCGTGCGCGACGGAGTGTCTACAGCAGGTGACAGTGTGACGGCATCGATACGAGGCAGTAAGCGCTCCCACCGAGTCTCGTTACGCCGTACAATGACGCAGCGCCGAGGAGCACGCCGGGCACGACGAGTAGAGGCCACCACAGCACTGGCATCTTGTGTTGCGTGGGATTGCGCATTGCCGACACCCGCTCGATCAATCCGTCAAGAGCTGAGAAAGCCGCGAGGGCGGGTCGCTGCGCATCGGTCGCCACCGCGAAGAGTGCTGACGCGAGTCGCGACCGCGAGTCCTTGTTCTCGCCCGCAGCCGTTTCGTCGGCCCAACGCTCGAGAGAGAGACGAAGGGCACTCGTGCTGGATTTGGCTGGAGGCCAGAACCACGTCGATCCCTCAACCATGACCGCGAGGGCGAGGAATCGATGATGGCCGAGACTCAGATGAGCTTCCTCATGGGCACGTACGAGTTCAAGTTCATCTGGCGAGAGGGCCGCGATAAGCCCAGTCGTGAGGTGGACTTGACCGGGACGACCGGCTCGCCCCGGGACGCTGTGCGCCCGCGCGTGAGGACTGTCGAGCACCACTACCTCAAAATAATTACTGTGATCAAGTCGCTGACCAACCACGGATTCGAGCCAGGAGCGACTGGCGACGTCGCGGAAACGTCGAAGTGATCGTCCTCCAAGCACCACCATCGAGAGGGTGAGGGCCATCGTGACAACCGAGACGTAGGGGCCAATCGTCGGTGAATATCCGAACATCTCGACGCACGCCCGAGCCACTCTTGGCAGTCCCACCATCCAGAGAATGCCCGGTAGCGATCCAACTGCCCCCGCACCGAGCACCAGGAGGAATCCAGTGAGAAGCGCGAGCGCGCACAGCGTCGCCCACCACCTTGGCCGCACCCGACGACCAAAACGTCGAAGTAACGACGGAAGTGCCAAAAGGCCCAAGCCCGTCACGAAGAGCACCGCGATCACGTCTTCTCCCGTTCGGAAAGGATGCGACGGAGTTGACTGCGATCCGCGTCACCGAGTCGATCCAAGAAATGCGCGAGTGCTGCGTTTCGGTCAACCGTCACGTTGAGCACTTCGTCCATGCGTGTCGCCGCCCATTCTGCCCGCGTCAACGTCGGGTGATAGGCGAAGGCACGGCCGTCCTTTCGCCGATCGAGTCGACCTTTCTTTTGGAGCCGACCCAGCGTGGTCATGACCGTCGTGTAGTGAAGGTTGCGCTCCGCGGGCAGTTTGGCGTGCACTTCGGCCGGAATGAGCCAGCCGCCGTCCGCCCACAGAACTTCCATGACGGCGCTCTCCAGCGCTCCCATGGGTAGTCGTTCCCCTCGCATTGCCACCTCTTGATTGGACTTTCGGTCCAAGGGTACCTTGCGAGAGATCGGCGTTGGCACGTCAGCGACCGTTAGCCCTGGGGCGTCCCGGTACCACCCGTGCAGGACGCACCTTGCTCTCCCCCTTGCGCACCACCGATGAAGTGATTCACGAAAGGTGTGAGCCTTGGATCGTTGGCACTCTTCAGTCGAAGTTGCGCGCCCCACGCCGTGACGACGACCGGCGCGGGCAATCCTGGATAGGGACTCAGCACCATGTAACGCTGCGTCCCGTCGTAGTGAATTTGGACGAACCGTTGCAGCGTCGCGATGGCTACCGCTGAAAGTGTCGGGCGGTAGGTGATCCACACGGAACCGTGTTCGAGCGAGTGGACGGCGTTCACGTTGGGTACAGGCTGGGTGTAAATGCCACAGTTGAGCCACACTGCGCTGTGCGCACCGCCCGCTGGTGGATTGTGGTCATAGTGGACGGCGCCGACAACGTGACTGTGATTGTTTTCGGCAAAGGTCTGCGTGCCTACCGGCAGACCCGAGCCGCGCCCAAGGACCACTACCGCGATCAAAGCGAGCAGCGCGCCGACCACGACAATCCACATGCCGATGAAAATTGGACGGCGGCGTCGCTGGACCGATTTTCTTCGCGCCGCTTCAGCCGCGACGACTCGAGACCGTTGGCGCGCCTGTTTTCCCACGATCCCTTCACCTAACCTTTCAACCAAGACACGAGATTTGTTACCCTACTATTCATTGTAGTAGTCGTGACACTCCCGCTACGAGTTCCCCCTGACTGCTCACGTGGGGTATCCGTTGCGGCCGGTGTGTCCAAATTCGATCTCACTGGCATACGTCGACGAGTACGCCACGTAAGACGACTCGCGTTTGCGCAGCGAACAAGTCGAACGGTCCAACGTGGCGGCGCCGACGACGTGCGCGGCCAATGAGCGAGTGCGAGCAGTATCATCATCGGTCCAAGGCCGAGATCAGTTCCCGTTCCCTTGAACATCCCACCGGCGTTTTGACCAACGACTCAATACCCCAATGAGACACCCATGGCGACGCCGAGAGCGACCTCGAGGACTCTTCGGGACGTTTGACGGACGTGCGATCGTGCCGTGCCGGCGCGCTTTTCGGGGTCGAGTTCACGCGCTTCGGCAGCCGAGAAGTATTCCACTAGCCGTTTATCTGGCGTAGTCCGGAAATTACTTTCCCTCTTCAAGGATGTTCTTGCGTTTGCGATACTCATCTTCATCAATCTCACCTCGGGCAAAGCGCTCGTCCAGAATTCGCTTCGCGTCGATTATTCGCTCACCGTGATCGTGGTGAGGAAACCTAGTGGTCCACGAGTGCGTGAATGTAACTACCGCCCACACGACCACAGCGAAGAAAATCAGCATCACAACCATCATGGGGAGCCACATCCCCCAACCCCAACTACCGTTCCCCCAGTACGACATCATGAGTGATACCTCGAAACGGGTGCAACTGATTTGGCAATGGGCCATCCGTGCGTTTCAGCGGATCTTTCTCTCATGTCCTCACTCTTCTCATTAAGTACTTCTCGCTTGAGTCACGACTTCCGGTTCGAGTCTCGCGGTTCAGATCGACCAAGTAACCCTGCAAGTTTCGGCTCTACCGCGCATCCCCTCACTTCAGTATGGTCATACAAAATTCCCCTATCTTGACCGCCAACGATATAAAACCTTAAGCCTTATTACTATCACTTGTAGTATTTCTGTGGAGTACGAATCTCAAGTCTCCCGACCAGGCAACTTGAGATCCGTCACCCCCAGCGCGAGTGTAAGGACCGTTTCGGTTCCGCGTGAGCAAATCGCAAGTGGGCAAGTTCCGTCCAGCGGCGCTGAGACACTGCATTCGCCCTTCGTGATCGTCCCTGTCGACTCAGATCACCCAGACGGAACTACTACACTTTGTCGTTGTCGACCACGTGAGGGAGTTCGCCAATGTTCGCCAGCCTTTTTAGTGACTCTTTTCTCTTGATCCCGGTCCTGTTCTGCGGCGGTGTCATGGCGTTGTGCATGTGGATGATGTCGCACGGGTCTCACGCGAACTCGATGGGTGCCAATTCGAAAAGTCCAGATTCCAATGGGCCGAACCACAACGCGCGCATCACCGCTCTCGAAGCTGAATTGACGCGATTACGAAGTAGCGAGCACAGGCTCGACGATCAAGCCCCAAGAAGCGACGACAAGTAAAAGTGCATCAGCTCTTAATCGGTACCACCATCATTGCTGCGTTTCTCGGCGGCATAGTCGCGCTCTTCGCCCCTTGTTGCATATCGGTAATGCTGCCGGCCTATCTCGCTACTGGACTTCATCGCCGTCGACAGTTGGTCGCGATGACCTTCATATTTGCCGCCGGCGTCGGAGCAGTCATTCTCCCCATTTCATTTGGCGCGACCGCTCTCAGCCGGCTCATCAACGGACAACACTTCATTGTGTATTCGCTCATGGCTCTGGTGATGCTCATCATGGGTTCGTCAATGGCGCTCGGTTTCAAAGTAGCTATACCGATGATGGGAATGCGTCCAACTGAAGCTGGCGGGGCAGGGCGTGCATTTCTGCTTGGGATGTTCTCGGGCGTGGCCACCGCGTGCTGCGCGCCCGTTTTGGCTGGGGTCGTTGCGTTGTCGGGCGCCGCTGCGTCGTTCTTGAGCGCCCTAGTGATTGGTCTCGCGTACGTCTTTGGGATGGTCACCCCACTTTTTGTAATCGCCGTTTTCTGGGATCGCCGACACGAAAGCGGTCGACGTCGAACGAGCGGTCTCGTGATGACCCTGCGACTATTTGAAAGAAAGCGAACGGTCCCCATGCCCGCCTTCTTTGGGGGACTCCTTCTTATGGTCATGGGTGTTTTAGTCGCCATACTTGCCGTGACGGGTCCCAATATGGGAACTAGAGGTTGGCAAGCAGCCCTCTCATCAAAGCTCCAACACATCGCTCACTTGACGACGATATGGGTCGGGAACATTCCAGGTTGGGGCATACTCGTCGTCCTCGTTGGCGCACTTGCGATTCTGTCTCGCCTCGCCATTCGTCAGATCGACGGTGCCAGGCGCGACGACGACAAAGACCCCCGCTTCGATGACGACTGTACGGATGGCTCCGCGTGCCGCGACGACGGCACGGCACCTTTCGTCGACGACGAAGGAAAACCGAACCGGACACTCTTCCTATGAACGAGAAAACGAGATCAACATGACCACGAAGTCGACGTCGAACCGCTCAGATGGTGGTCCGCCAAAGGAAAACACGGGACCTGCGTCCGCGCGATCCGCCCAGCGAAGTAAAACGAGCAACACGTCGCGGCACGTTCGCGCCAAACGTGCACAACGCGAGAGGAAACGAACGCTGTGGATCCGATCCTTAATAGTCGTCGTTGCGGCCGTTGTGGCCCTAGTTGCCGTGTTTCTCTTGAGCAACCACGGAGGGAAGTCCAACTTCGCTTTCTCGGTTGGCTCGCCCGGTCCGGGCGCCACGGCACCAACCTTCGATTTACCTTCGACGAACGGCGGCACGTTCAATCTTGCCGCCACTCGAGGTAAGACAACCTTGGTCTTCTTCCAAGAAGGAATCGACTGTGAACCATGCTGGACACAGTTACAAGACATACAAAGGGATTTGTCAAAATTTCACGCTGCTGGTATCAGTCAAGTCGTCAGCATCACCACCGATGGTCTAGGGGCCCTGAAACAAAAAGCCAGTGACGAAGGTCTCCACGTCGCGGTGCTCTCAGACCAGAATTTGAAGACTTCTCATGCCTACGACACGACCGGGTTTGGAATGATGGGACCAATGGTGGATGGCCATTCCTTCATCGTGATCGGACCAAGCGGCAAGATCGAATGGCGTGCAGACTATGGCGGCGCACCCAATTACACGATGTTCGTTCCCGATGCTGTCCTGCTCGAGCAGATGCGAACGGGACTGGCACACCAAAAGGGCGTCGCATCGTGACAGCGATCACCCTTCTGACCGCTCCGTCGTGCCGACTCTGTGACGACGCCAAGGTCGTGCTCGATCGCGTCGCAATCGATTTTGATCTGACGTTGGAACTGGTCTCCCTCGATACTCCTAGAGGCCAGGAGCTCATGACCAAACATCAAGTCGTTTTTCCGCCCGGGGTGCTCGTCGACGGCGAACCATTCTCGTATGGTCGCTTATCGGAACGTCGTCTACGACGAGAACTCGAAAATCGAAAATCCCTGCGCGCCCGTCGGCGTTGCCAGAGTGACATGATGATGCAACAAGCGAAAAATTTGCACCAAGCGAACAGGTACTTCAAGCAAGGAGAAGAGAAATGAGTTCAATGCCCCAACGAAGGGGAGCACGGCCAACACTGCTCCTCACCCTTCTCGTGATATCCGCATTCGGCGGCGGGGCAACAGCGTGGTTAGCGATTGGTTCGGCAATGGCCAGCGCAGCGCCCTCGTCACATAAGGGTCCCGAAGGAGTCCTCGTCTACGACGTGCCTAATCTCGCGCCCGCCGGCACAACAAGCGGCCAGACGATTGACGGAATAAGTTGCCGGAAGTTGAAAGACGAAACTGTGAAGTATCACGTTCACGTTCACGTTGCGGTGTACGTGAACGGCAAGATGCTGCGCTTACCAGCCGGAATCGGCATTACGAAGCCTCGAATCGTAGAGAAATATAAGAGTGGGAATCTTCTTGATATCGGACTGTACGACTGTCTCTACGCGCTCCATACCCACGTCCCTGATGGAATCGTTCACGTGGAAGCACCATCAAAGCAAGCCTTTACGTTGGGTGACTTATTCGACATTTGGATTCAACCGCTCGGGCCAAGTCAAGTTGGTCCCGCCAAAGGAAAAGTCGTTGTGTTCGAGAACGGGAAGCGAATAGTCGGTAATCCACGTTCGACGCCGCTGCTCGCTCAAGGCGCCATTCAAATTGATGTCGGTAGCCCAGTAGTACCGTTCCAGCCAGTCCACTTCAAAGTAACCGGGGGATGTGGGCAAGGAACACTCACCTGCTCTTCTCCTCCTCTATCTACTCCTCCAACCTAAATGAGCGAGAGGGACTGAGCGTTATTAGTCGGCAATAAGTGTATATAAGCTTTCTTCTTAAATACACTTAAATTAGTAAGTGTATGTATAATGGTCAAATGAATGCGGATAGTGAACCTGAGGGCGGGCCAGTAGTCGGACGGTTCAAGTCTCGTGTGAACCAAGAATCCAACGTGGTACTACCTTCAGACTTGATTAATGGCGAAGCCTGGTCACGAATTGAATTCGAGGAGCGCCGATTCGATGAGGAGATTACTCACGGCTCTCGTCGGCAGCGTCAAACAGCTCGTGGGCCATACCAAGCAGCCGTCGTTCCCGAGATCGCCGGCATTACATCAATCAAAGTCCCCTCCGAAGTGGCGACACTCGCCGCCGAGGCCTCAGCGGAGATCGCTCGCTTCGACGCGGAGATTGGTTCAGAACTCTCTAACTTCTCAGCCATACTTCTTCGCTCCGAATCCGCATCCTCGTCAGAGATTGAGAACCTTACGGCCGGTGCGAAGGCAGTCGCGCTCGCTGAAATTGGTGATACCAGTAAGAAGAACGCAACAATGATCGCGGCGAACACTCTCGCCATGAATAGAGCCATCGAACTAGCAGACCGACTTGACGAAGAGTCGATCATCTCCATGCACACCGCGCTCTTGCAAGATTCGCATCCAGAGTGGACGGGGCACTGGCGTAGCGACCAAGTGAGAATTGGTGGCTTCTCTGTTCACACCGCAAAATTCGTCCCTCCTCATCAAGATCGCGTGCCCGCGGCGATGACTGACCTTGTTTCTTTTATGAGGCGACAAGATATTCCAACGTTCGATCAGGCGGCCGTGGCGCACGCTCAATTCGAAACGATCCATCCATTCCCCGACGGCAACGGCCGGGTCGGAAGGGCACTCATTCACGCCATCCTCAAGAACCGTGGATTGACGCACAACGTCACCGTTCCAGTTTCGGCTGGACTCTTGGCGGACACCGATTCGTACTTTGACGCGTTGACGCAGTACCGAAACGGTGATCCGGTCCCGATCATTGGACTGATGGCGGAAGCATCATTCTCAGCAATCGAGAATGGGCGCCACCTCGCCGACGATCTCCGAAGCGTCAGCGAAGAGTGGCATCAGAAATTCAAGGCACGCTCTGACTCTGCCGTCTGGAGAGTGACAGATTTGGTGCTCCGTCAACCGGCAATCGATTCCTCACTTGTGCAGCGAGAACTCTCGCTTTCGCAACCCGCGGCTGACCGTGCAATCGCGCAACTAGTCGATGCCGGAATAGTGACCCGTGCTTCATCGAATCGTCGCTATCAACGCTGGGTAGCCACCGACGTGATTGACGTACTCGACGCGTTCGCTAGACGAGCCGGGCGCCGATCGAGAGTTTGATTGATCACAATCGAGCCATTCGTCCAATCACTCGAATTTCGAAACAACGACGAAGGACGAGCACGTTATGACGTGGTATTCAGTCCATCCACGAAGGCCTCAAGGTCAACTAATCTGATTCGCCGCGAGTGGCCAATGTAGACGGAGTCAATGGAGCGCGAGTTAAGAAGTTCATACAGTTTCGTCCGGCTAACGGCGAGAAGCCTGGCTGCATCAACCACAGTGAGAAGCAGCATCGGGGCCGAAACAACGTCCGAGACGACTGAGCGATTTTCATTCAGTAAATCGATCCAGGTATTGGTGGGCGCATTGCTGCTCGAAAGAACTGCCTCATAATTTTCCTTCGCCAGTTGCTCGTCTAGATTGGTCCGACGTGCGGTAACGTCTGCTTGAGTTCGTCTCGCGATGGCGGTGATGTCAATTAGCGAAACGATGCGTTTTCGCTCCTCAAAAATCCCACGCTTTATCCCACGGACTAACCGAATACCGTTAAACCAAGCTGACATCAGCGAACGAGTTTTCCTATTACTTAGGACTTTTTCGACATCACGAGACCGTAAATACTGGTCAGACCCCTCTTTTAATCCCAAGGTGCCGGGATCGAGACCCGGGCGGCCCACCGATCAATGTAGAAGTTCGGCACATTCTTGTCGAAACAGTTTCGGGACATCCTTTACACAGGTTCGGGACATGCTTTACAGAGGTTCAGGACTTGCTTGACACTAAAGCCGCCATCGGCCTTTGCTCTTAGTTGAGCGGGAGGTGGCCTGAATGCTCATTGAAATGATGCAAAATGGAACAGCGTTATGACGCCGTTATGGCGGTCATGCAGGGCGGCTTCACGGTCACCGAAGCTGCGCAAAAATTCGGGATCAGTCGAGAGTCTGTCTACGTCACTCGCTCAAAAGTCCCACAGTTCACTCCGTCATGCCGGTTCGGCAATCTGGAGAGCCATGACGGAACCTATAACGGTCGGCGTGGCTCTGCTCCGGTGTCATCGTTCTGCCCGGAGTGACCATCACCTAGAGCCGCTGAGA
>DATCBX010000030.1:0-3172 GCA_036511635.1 Acidimicrobiales bacterium
TGGCCTACATGCGTCGAGTGGCATTTTGTTCAATCATGAGTCACCTCGTCGAGGCATCGAGTTCGTCACTCGCAAGGTCACTCACGGCGTGGCGCGCATTAAGGCGGGCCTCGACAAGGAACTTCGACTCGGTAACTTAGAGGCGCAACGCGATTGGGGATTTGCCGAAGACTACGTGCGCGCGATGTGGCTGATGCTGCAACAAGACGCCCCTGATGATTTCGTCATCGCGACAGGCAAGACCCACGCGGTTCGCGAACTCTGTGACGTCGCCTTTGGCATCGCGGGGTTGAACTACGAAGAGTTCGTGACGGTCGATCCCGCGTTCCTTCGACCGGCTGAAGTGGATCTACTCGTCGGAGACGCCACCAAGGCACACGACGTACTTGGCTGGAAGTGCGAGACGGACTTTTACGAACTGATTCAAATGATGGTCGACGCCGACGTCAAAGCGCTTCAGCGCTAATCCTTGAGCATGGGTAGTTCGTCGCCGGTCGTCGCGCTTCGCGACGCGGTTGTTCTGTTGAGCGGCTTTCCCTTGCTGAGTGGCGTGAACCTTGAACTCGAACCTGGTTCACTCAGCGTCGTCACCGGCGCGAACGGCGCCGGTAAGACAAGCCTGTTGCGACTGCTCGGTGGACTAGTGACGCTCTCGAGTGGTTCGGGCGTGGTGAGTGGGATCGATCTAAGGACCGGTGATCTAAGAGAGCTGCGACGCAGAGTTGGCTGGCTCGGTCACGAGGGATCGTTCTACGACGACCTCAGCACACACGAGAATCTCGTCTTCGCGGCAAAGGCGTTGGAGCGTCCGATCATTGAGATTCCTTCGGTTCTCGAGCGCGTCGGGCTCGCGGGTCGCGCCGCGACGCCTGCGCGCAAATTGAGTGCCGGTCAACGTCGGCGACTGGGACTGGCGTGGTTGTTGCTTCGCCGGCCAGAGATCTGGCTTTTAGACGAGCCCTACGCGTCACTTGATGACGAGGGACGAACGTTCTTCGACCAACTTGTTGGTGACGTCGTGAGTGCCGGCGCGACGGTCGTGCTAACCGCGCACGATCCACTGCGCTCAAGCGCTCTTGCGCCGCGAACGCTCACCTTGGCCGGAGGGCTCATCGTCGAGGACCGCTCATGATTCGTGTGGCGCTGCTTGTTGCGGCGAAGGATCTGCGCATCGAGCGACGCAGTCGAGTGCTGTTGTGGCAGGTGCTGCCCTTTGGCGTGATGGCGCTTGTTCTCTGTGGTCTGGCGCTTGGTCCTCAGCACGCCGGACACTCGAGCGCCGGTCCGGGTCTGTTCTATTTGGTCATGCTGCTCGTGGCGCTTTTGATGATCAATCGAAGTCAGTCCATTGAGAACTCACCCGGCACCAAAGCGTCCGTCGCGACGCTCGGACTCGATCCGGCGGGCGTCTTTTTGGGCAAGGCTCTGGCGCTGATGGTTGAGCTGTGGTTGATGGGTGTCGTGCTGCTCGCTGGCTCGGTGCTTTTGCTTCATACCGCGCTGGGGGGGACTCTGTCGGCCCTACCGAGTGTCCTGGTCACCCTGGCCGCGCTCGCTGCTGCTGGCGCGTTGTACGGGGCGCTGAGCGGCGGTGGACAGGGTCCGGCCACCTTGCTACCGGTGCTCTCATTCCCAGCTTTCGCGCCGCTGCTCATTGCGGGAGAGCGCTCATTTAGTGCCGCTTTACACGGCGGGTCGCTGTGGCAGTGGTGGCTAATTTCCCTCGTAGCGCTGGCCGCCTACGTAGGTCTAGGGATTCTCCTTTACGGTGTTCTGGAGGAATCATGATCAAGCAACTCTCCCAACGACTTCTCGGACCCGTCACGCTCATCTTGCTGGCGCTGACCTTGTGGCTGGGGCTTTGGGTTACTCCGTCGTTCAAGGTCCAAGGCAACCTCGCGCGGCTTGTCTACGTGCACCCGGCCGTTGCGTGGGTCGCGATCTATGTCTCGTTTGGAACGGCGACGATCGCGAGCGCGCTCTACCTGTGGCGACGCACTCGTTCGATGCTGGTGGACCGAATCGCGCACTGTGCCATGGAAGTCAGCGTGGTCTTTATTATTCTCACGCTCATTACCGGATCAATCTGGGGGCGACCGGCCTGGGGCGTGTGGTGGGCGTGGGACGCGCGTCTCACCTCAACGGCAGTCCTTGGCGTCTTCGCGCTCGCGTACTTAGCTCTTCGCCGAGCGAACGACGACCCTGAACTCAGGGCTCGTCGCAGCGCGGTCTTAGCGCTACTCGCCGCGGTCAACGTGCCGATCATTCAATTCTCTGTGCAGTGGTGGAAGACCCTTCATCAAGGTGCGACGGTCTTCTCGACGGATCATGGCCTAAAGATTCACGGACTGCAAGCCTGGACGCTGTTGATCAGCTTTCTCGGTTTCACGATGCTCTACTTTTGGTTACTTCGCGCGAGGTATCGACTGGAAGTTCTGCGTGACGAGCGCTACCGCGCTTCCTTAGAAGAGGCCCTCGTGCAACGTCGTCGTGAGGGAGTTCGCTGATGAGTTACGTCGCCGCGGGCTACTCCTTCGCCTTTGGGGGGTTAGCGCTCTACGCGCTGTCTATCTGGTGGCGAGGACGACGTGCTCGACGCTGACGCACCACTCGATCTCACCCCGGTCGCCGCGCCGCTCTCGAAGCGCCGCGGTCGCCGGCGCTCCATTGGCGTGTTGGCGCTTTTGGTTATTGCCGTGCTCGCGCTCTTAAGCCAAGGCTTGCTGCATTCCCTCAACTACTTCGAGACCGTCGATCAAGCAATGCACTCAAGGTCCTCGCTCGGCACGAAGACCATTCGCTTAGAAGGTGTCGTCAAGGCCAACACGATCACTCGCACCTCGAGCGGCGCGTCGTTTTGGATGAAGGGCGGCGGCAAAGAAGTCTTCGTGAACGCGCACGGTTCGCCACCGCAACTCTTTCAAGCCAACATCCCGGTCGTTGTTGTCGGACACTTCACGAGTAGAACGTCGGACACGTTTTATGGCACGCAGATAATGGTCAAGCACACCGCGTCGTATATAGCCCAACACCCCAAGCGCGTGAAGGCCCCCAACGGGACGTCACGATGATCTTGACGTGGCTCGGGCGCGCGGCGCTCTACGTCTGTTTCATTGGCGCGGCCGGAGGCATTGTTCAACAAGCACGGGCCCTTCGAAACCATCGCCCGTCG
>DATCBX010000031.1:0-4795 GCA_036511635.1 Acidimicrobiales bacterium
AACGGGAGTGGCGACGCCTCTTCGGCGCAGCGACAGTCTCTCGACGCGTTGACGTCTGAAGAGTTTGGCGTGAAGGAGAAGGGACGACTTGGTGATCATCTTTTGGACCGGCACTTAATTACGCAGGCCCAATTGGATCAAGCGCTCGCTGAACAACGCGAGTCGGGTCAGAAACTTGGCAACGTGCTCGTGGGTATTGGAGCACTCGATGAGCTTGTGTTGGCTGACGTGCTGGGGTCGTTCTTTGGTCTCGTTTCGTTGAATTTGCGTCGTGAGAATATCGACCAAGATGCGCTGGCGTTGATTTCGGAGAATGTCGCTCGAGAAAATCTGATTATCCCGATTCGATTTAGTGACGACGTCTTGTGCGTAGCGGTCGCGGAACCCAGTGACGAGCTGACGTCGCTGATCAAGCGCACGAGTGGCCGAAGTGTGCGTCTCATGATCGCGCCGATGAGCGACATTCGTTGGGCGATCGATAGCAACTACCGTGCACTCGGCAACGTCGGCAGACTCGTGCAGGCCTTCGAGGCCGTTGAAGAAGCGAGGAAGCGAAACGTCTCCGGCGTCGAGTCTGAAATTATGGGCGACAACGCGCCAGTTGTTCAAGTCGTTGACCGGATACTCACCCAAGCGATTCGCGACCGCGCTTCTGACGTGCATATTGAGCCAAGCGACGATGGCGTTCGCGTTCGATTTCGCATCGACGGGGCATTGACGGAAATTCTCAGGCTCCCAGCCGCCATAGGTCCGGTACTCGTGAGTCGCATCAAGATCATGGCGAACATGAACATCGTCGAGCGACGACGTCCACAAGACGGACAACTCACGATAACGATCGACGACAAGAAAGTCGACGTCCGCGTGGCGACCGTGGCAACGATTATGGGCGAGAACTGCGTCATGCGAATTCTCGACAAGACGCGTTCGGTACTTCGCTTGGACGATCTCGGTATGCCCGCGGACACGCACGCCACGTACTTGAAACTTGTTCGCGCTCCCTTTGGCATGGTTTTGTGCGCGGGGCCGACGGGCAGTGGCAAGACGACGACGCTTTATTCGACGTTGGGAGAAGTCAGCGACTCCAAACAAAACGTTATGACGATTGAGGACCCGGTTGAGTACGTGTTCCCTTCGATCAACCAGATTCAGACCAACGAGCAAGCTGGTCTTAACTTCGCGACCGGTCTGAAGTCCATCCTTCGCCAAGACCCCGACGTGATCCTTGTCGGTGAAATTCGAGACGTTGAAACGACGCGCGTCGCGGTGCAGTCGGCCCTAACGGGTCACTTCGTCATTTCGTCCATGCACGCCACCGACTCCGTATCAGCTCTTCACCGGCTCCTGGATATGGGCATCGAATCCTTTCTCATCGCCTCTTCGGTGCTCGGCGTCGTTGGCCAGCGCCTCTTGCGGCGAATCTGTCCGTCGTGCAAGAGCGCCTACAAACTCACCGAAGAGGAGCAGATTTTCTATGAAGCCAGCGGCGGTCCGCCAAAAGAACTCTTCTACCAAGGAACGGGTTGCAATTTCTGCAGTGGCACGGGTTACAAGGACCGCATTGGTATCTACGAACTCCTGGTCATGACCCCCGAGATCAAACGTTTGATTGTCGGTTGGGCCACCCAGGAAGAACTTCGCGCGCTCGCCGTCAAGCAGGGAATGCGCACGTTGCGCCAGGAAGCGATCAGTCTCGTCGCCAACGACGTGACGTCGGTGGCCGAAGTCATAAGGAGCGTCTACACGCTATGAGCCGAACTAATACCGCTATTAAGTACCGCTTCGAGGCTTTGGACGAGGACGGTGCGAAGACCAAGGGCGTCGAGGTCGCGTCATCTATCAGCGCCGCCCACCAAGCGTTGGTTGGACGCGGTCTCCAGCCAATTGGCGTGAGTCGTCCTCGAAGCATCCTGAAGTTCGAGATCACGAAGAAAAAGGTGCCCCGAAAAGACGTCATGAACTTCTCGCGCCAACTGGCGGTTTTCATGAAGGCGGGCATTCCGATCATGGAATCACTGGAAGTTATCGAAGATGAGACGTCGGAAAAGGTCTTAAAAGGCATTCTGAAGGACGTGGTTGAAGGACTACGCGGCGGCGATACCTTCGCGGCCGCGGCCGCGATGCACCCCGAAGCGTTTCCCAACTACTACGTAGGCATTCTTGAATCGGCGGAGCTCACGGGCAACCTCGACACCGTGTTGAACCAGTTGGCTGACTACATCGAAAGGGATACCAAGGCGCGCGCCAAAGTCAAGGCCGCGATGATCTACCCGACGGTTGTCGCCTGTATGGCAGCGGTCACCGTAGGAATTCTGGGTCTCTTCGTCCTGCCGCGCTTCGTCGTCTTTTTCAATTCGTTTCACGCGAAACTTCCGCTGACGACGCGTATGGTGCTGGGCTTTTCGGGTTTTCTCACCAAGTGGTTCCTTGAAATCCTCGTGATCATCATCGTCGCGGCCGTCGGATTCGTTCTGACCAAGAAATCGGTGCGAGGTAAATCGATGTTGGACAGCTTGATCTTGCGGGTTCCGGTACTCGGGGACTTGATCCAAACGGCAATCCTCGAGCGAATCTGTCGAATTCTGTGTTCGTTGTTAAAGGCTGGCGTCGATCTACCTCGCTCCATGGCCGTGACCTCAGAGTCAGCGAGTAACTCGGTGTACCGCAAGGCGCTTGAGAGCGTGCGCGAGGAGATGCTCGAAGGTCAGGGCCTCTTTGGTCCCATTTCGCGAACTGGTCTCTTTCCTGGGGCGGCGCAACAGATGTTCCGCGTGGGCGAAGAGACCGGAACTCTTGATCAGCAGCTAGAAGTGGCCGCCGACTACTACGCCCGAGAGTTGGAGACCAAAGTTGATCGGACAACGGCGTTGTTTGAACCGCTCATCATCATCGCCATGGGACTGGTTGTCGGATTTGTCGCCGTAGCCCTGGTGTCAGCAATGTACGGCATCTACAGCCAGGTGAAACCGTAGTGAAGAGTCGACGAATCAAGGGTTTTCGCGTCGGTTTTCGACGCACCCGCGGTTCGTCACGTTTTGTTCGCCGTGTTGCTCGGAGCAAAGAGTCGGAGTCCGGTTTTACCTTGGTCGAGTTACTCGTCATGATCGTCGTGCTTCCCCTCGTGATTGGTGCCATTGGGGCGGGCCTTTTGGCGGTGTTCTCACTTCAATCGGGCGTGACCAGTCGCCTGTCGGACTCCAGTGACGCACAAGTTGTTTCGGCGTACTACGAGACCGACGTACAGAGCGCGCAACAGATCACCGTGAGCAACACTGCGCCCCAATGCGGGACGGGGAGTCAACTCCTCGGATTCGAATGGAGCCTTAACGCACAAACAGGCGCGTATCAGACCGTGGTCTCCTACGTCGAAAAGGCGACGGGCTCGACGTATTCGCTCGTTCGCCAGTTCTGTTCATCAGGCGTTTCATCGACGCCCACCTCTTCAACGACGATCTCTTCGGACCTGCTGAATAGCCAGCCACCACCGTTGATTTCTCCCGTGGCCGATAACACGGCGGCGGGACAAGGTTGGATCTCAGCGCAGAGCGTGACCAAAGTCGCCTTTGTCCTCACCGAACCAAAGTCCAACTACACGTACACTTTGGCCGCGGTGCCAAAGTCGAATTTGCCCGCAAGTTTGCTCGGCTCGGCGTCGAACGGCAATCCGACGGCGAGCTGTGGATTCGCTAGTCCTGGCACCGGCACGTACGCCTCAACCCTTTGTTTCATTGACTTCAGTTCCTACAATGCGAGTTTGGCGACGTCCGGCGGTCAAGCCTTCTCCGTGGCAATTACCGGAACGCCGTTCACTATCTCCTTTGATCTCGCGGCGTCAATCGCGGGACCCGTGCATCCTCATTCTTTCCCTACCTACAGTGGCTCGTTCTTTGGTAACAACGGCTTTTACACCGGCGTTCCAAATAATCCCGCGATCTACCAAACAAACTCGAACACGACGAGCACGCTTAATTTCACGAACTTTCAGGTCACTGACTCGCGCGGCGTGCCCGCCACGAACTGGGAGCTCGTCACTGGTGACGCGGAAACAACCGACTCGGGCGAATCGATTACGTGGAGCTCTGATCAGGTCTTGAACTTGATTCCTAATAGCTCGACGTCGCCGGTGGGCAACGCGTGTGACAGTGTGGCGCCCGGACTCAATTCGCTGCAACTAACGGGAATTGGCACTCAAACTGTCCAGTGTCAAGCGAGCGTGAGTTCCAACAAGACCGGTACCGTCCTGTTGGACGCGTTGACACCGCAGTCGCTCAATGTGGTCATGCACGGAGCGGGTCTTGAGGCCGTGTTCGTTGGACTGCTACTGCCGTGATTCGATCCGTTCCCTCGGGAGTACCCAGCTCGGACGTGAAAGTCGCGGTCGCGTGAAGCGTTACGTGCCTGATTCGCTAAGAAGGGCCGCTCAACGCTGCGTTCGTGGGAGAGAGCATCGTTCAGAAGCCGGCGACACCTTGTTGGAGGTTCTCATCGCTCTCGTTGTACTCGGCATGGCTTCGGTGGCGCTGCTGATCTCTTTCGCGACCTCAATTTCGGCTTCATCGACGTATCGTGACGTAGCGACCCTCGACTCGGTACTGCGAACTGCTTCCGAAGAAGTCATTACGCAGATTCAACAACAGCCGGCCGCGTTGTTCCAGTCGTGCGCTGGCGCGGCCAACGTCACGTTCAGTCTCCCGGTTGGCTATAGCGCCGCGATCACGGCGGTAAGTTACTGGACTGGCTCGTCGTTTGTCACGACGTGTGTGCCCAACGCACCTCAGTGGATCACCCTCAGCGT
>DATCBX010000032.1:0-5236 GCA_036511635.1 Acidimicrobiales bacterium
TTGACTCTCGTGCCTCATAACGGACGGTGCGATTCTCCTTGTCAATTGTGTACGCCCACGTCATCTCTGGTAGTGGCGCGTGAAGCATTTGCGTGAAGCCGTTGGCGGTCAGCGCGCCAAAGAGTGGCACGGTCGTTGAGAAACCGAGCGTGTTTCGTGGCTCAATGCTCGCAAAGTGAACCGCCAGCACGTCGCCTGGCATCGCACCCTCAACGTAGAACGGCCCGGTTTGTGGATTTAAAAATCGCGGATCGCAGACTTCACTGACGTGATCACTCACCGAGTGAATCTTGCCCGCGAAGCAGTCAAGGCTGCTGGTGTCGAGAATTGAACCTGGTTTTATTGACGCCCGAGCTTCAACACCACCAAAGGTGTACACGAGTTGACTGACGTCACCTTCATGATCAACTTCGTATTTAAGGACTGATACGTCACTCATCGTTACCCCCTGTGCAAATTCACACTACCTAGTGACGAAAATGTCCCGCTCGCAAAGTACGAGCGGGACATTTTCGAGAAGTCTTATTCGTGAATTTCAGCCACCGCTTCAACTGCGGCCGGTTCAGTGCTACGAAGCTTGATTAGCCACACGAGACCGAGAATCATCCAGATACCAACAGCCCACGCACCATACGAAAGGGGCTTAGGCAATGCCGCGATGAATTTGAGTCCGGGAATGCCGGTAATACCAGCGGCGTTCATGAATCCGGGAACCAAGAAGAGAAATCCTAGAACAGGGATCACGATGTGGAGAAAGAGCTTGCGCTCCTCTTTGCGGTGCTTGGTGTAGTAGCCAATGCACGCAAGGTTCGTCACGGCGTACACGAGAACGACGACGACCACGAGTCCCGTCGCCACAATGCCAAACGCAGTTGTTGGTCCGTACTTCCAACCAAGAAAGAGCGCAATGACGAGTCCCAGTATTAATTGAAGGATTATTGCGTTCTGTGGCGAGCGGTGTCGATCGTTCAACTTCGAGAGCGACTTAGGAAATGCTCCGGCTCGCCCGAACGCGTACGCGGTTCGGGTAAAGACGTTGGTTCCCGCGATCGCGTTGGCCAGTGTCGAGTTAATAATTGCCACAAGCACCAAAAACCAGAAAACAATGGAGACGGAGTTCGCGAGGCCGTCCCACGGGACGTTGTTTGCTGACGCGGCAAAACCCGTGAACCTCTTCGGTCCGTACGACACGTCCGCGGCGTAGGTCGCCAAGACGTACAAGATTCCGATCGATACCGTCGCGATCATGATTGCCTTGGGTACATTCTTTCGCGGTTCGCGCGTTTCCTCGGCCATTGGAGCTGCCGCTTCGAAGCCCGAGAACGCTAGGAGTGTAAAAATTGAACCGGCGATGACGCCACTCCACCCTCGGTATCCCGGAGCATTCGCGTACTTGACCGTGAAGGCACTCAATGTGTTGTGACCGCCTGCTTTAAAAATCAGAACAATTGAAAGTACGGCGAATACCGTGATTTCAATGAAGCCGAGCCACGTAGCTGTCTTGGCAGACGTGCGAATACCTAACCAGACCAAGTAGCAAACAAGCAGTGTTCCGACGGTCGTAAAAACCCACCAAGAACCAATCGGAAACGAATGAACCTTTGAGTTCCATTCGCCCGCAACCGTGTAGCCGAGTTGCAGCATTACCAGAGGAACAATTAATACCTCAACCGCGGCGTATCCCCACCCCACGAGGAATCCAACCCATGGCCGAAGACCTACCGCGCTGTACGTCGCGACGGACCCCGATGAAGGGATGTGTTTCGCCAATTGGCCGATGCTCGACGCGGTGAAGAAAATTCCAATGAACGCAAAGATCACCGCGAGCGGGAGTGCCCCGCCGGCCAAGGGAGCTCCAAAGGGGATCGACGCGGCTATTGCGGCGGCGGGCGCCATTGAGCAGATTGACTGAAAGGCAACTTCTCGTAATCCAATGGCGTTTCGATCCAATTTTGCCGTGACGTTACTCAAGCTTCCCCCTCGTTCAAATTTGCATTGAGGCTACATCGCTCGCTACGCCAAATGTCGCTATTTCGTCGTTGACGCGTATAAATCGAGAAATATGGTCGAGTCGCGTCCGTGGCTTCAGGAGGAGATGGTTTCCTCCGCTGTTTTTACTGGGGCGCCAAAACGAAGTCGGTATCCGCCAAAGGCGATCGAACAGAGAGCGAACCACGCCCAACCAAGTGCCAAACCAGCGAGTACGTCGGTGAGCCAGTGCACCCCGAGCGCAATTCGAACCCAGGCTGTGCCGGTCGCGAGACCTACGGCGAGACCAGCGAGCAGCGCTCTTACTTTGAGAGATCGACGTCGACCAATTACGAGTGCGAACCCCGCAAAGCATGCTGCCGTCGCTACGGCGTGGCCTGATGGGAATGACGTTCCGGAAAAACCAGTTAATTGATCGAAGTGAGGCCTCGCACGCCCCACGAACGATTTGAGGACGTCGGCGACGAGGAACTGCCCTCCAACGACGAGGGTGATAAAAACTACGACCGCGACGGACCGCTGGCGAATGGTTTCGACCGTGACCACGATGACGGCGAGGGGAACGATGACGAGCGCCCCACCAATTTGCGTATAAATCTTCAAAACCTTTGTCGAGAGGTTCGTGGCGTGTCGTGCTGCGAAGAGGCCGGCGCTTCGATCAAGGCGGGCAAAGCCAGTGTTGGTGTGGATCATGAAGAGCACGAGTCCAACTAATGCGGCGCCAACGATGAAGACAATGAAGGCCGCGCTGAAGGCTAAGCCTGTAGCGGACGCCGGATTGAGTCTCGATTTGATGAATGCAACAAGTGGCCGATGCTCTTGCGCCGTGCTCTTTACTTGCTCTGTACTTATTTTTGGTGCCGTCAGAGCGGCTTGGGGCCATCTGTACGCTACGAACCACGCTAGGGCGCCCGGAATAACGATGCAGAGCAACGTTATGAGAAGGATGGTCATTTTTCTTATCTCCTAAGAAACGCCCCGCAAGGGAGCGACTAAATGTTCTTTCACGCGTTGAGTGAACGAGCGGCGCTTCCAGCGCCGCGGATCAATGCGGACGCTGCGTTCGAGATCTTCTTCGAAGTGACGGTTCAACGTCTGAACGACACTGGGATCGAAGATCACCATGTTGATTTCCTCGTCGCACTTGAGGGAGCGAGCGTTAAAATTCGCTGAGCCAACGTTGGCGACGAGACCGTCCACCATCATGGTCTTCGCGTGCATCATCGTTGGTTGGAAGTTCCACAGTTCGACGCCGGACTCAATGAGTTTCGCGTAGTCGACTTCAGCGGCTAGTTGCACGAAGCGTTTGTCAGCGAAGGGCCCGGGCAGAAGAATTTGAACTTGCACCCCGCGCGTCGCGGCATCACACAGTCGTTGTGTCAGATCATCGTCTGGGACAAAGTAGGCGGTCGTTATTCGCAGTTGCCGCTGACTCAACTGCAAAAGGGCACGAAACACACTCCGCAGATCGCTTCCGCCCGTAGCCGAAGCGCCGCGCACGCACTGGACAACACTTTGACCCGGTCTGGGCTGAACTGGAAAGCGGTCGTAGTCGACGTCAAAAACCACGGGGTCCGTCTCGGTCCAATTGTCAAGGAAGGCTGCGCGAAGCCCGTCGACAGCAGGGCCTTGGACCTTGAAGTGAGTGTCGCGCCATTCGTGCTCGTCGCGAGCATCGCCTTGCCACAGATCTGAAATTCCTACACCGCCAGTGAAGCCGATGGACTCGTCAACCACGAGCACCTTGCGGTGCGTGCGGTGATTGACTTCGCCGAGTCGAATCCGTCGCAGTGGACGGAACCAGCGCAAACAGACTCCCGCACCAATCATGCTGTCGATAAGGCTGTGTTCGATGGGCTTTGAACCCCACGCGTCGAGTAAAACACGAACACGCACCCCGGACTTGGCCCGTTCACCAAGAGCTTCTGCGAGTTCAGTGCCGATCTCGCCCTTCCAGTAGACAAAGGTGAGAAAGTCGACGGTGTGCTCCGCTGCTTTTATCGCGTCAAGCATCGCCGGAAAGATCTCGCACCCGTTGTGTAGAACTGTGACGCGGTTGTCTTCGGTCGCCGGGATGCCAACGACGCCTTCGAGGATGCGACGCGCCCGCTCGATCTGCTCGTCAAGGGCCGGAGGAGAGGAAAGAGAGCTTTCAGCGCTCATGGCGCCGACGTTTCATCGTGACGTGAATCATTTGTCGGATCGGATTCGACGACCTTCTTCATGTCTTGTGGCGCAGGGGTTGCTGTTCGTACTGCTTCGAGTTGGGCCGCAATGGCGGCGCCGTACAGAAGGGCCACGCTCGAGAGCAAACTCCAGACGAGTAACGCCACCACCCCAGCCAACGGTCCATACGTTGAGCCGAAGGATGAACTTGACGCAAAGAACAGACCCAGTCCGACCGTTACTAATCCCCACAAGAACACCGAGACACCAGAACCGAAGACGAGCCACGATAAACCGGGTTGTCGGCGTCGAGGTGACCAGCGAAAGAGCACCGTCACGGTCACCGCCGCTAGGCCCACGCCGAGAGGCCAGCGCACTATCGACCACACCCCAGCGAGTACGTCATTGTTCGTCGAGTTGAAGAAGTCTCTACCGAACGCCAAACACACAAAAGCTGCAGCGCCGAGGGTTCCGGCACTTAGCGCGAAAATCAGGGCAAGTCCGTATTTCTTTAAGGTTGGACGGTCCTGCTCGACTCCGTAGATGCGATTGAGTGCGCGCTCGAGTTGCCCCATCGCAGATGTTGCTACAACGATTGATCCGAGTACGCCAAAGAGGAGAGCAGTGTGGTGATGTTCTCCCGCAACACGGTGCGCTTGGGTCACGGCGCTGGTTAGAACGTGCCCGGCCGGCCCGGGAATGGTTCCCCGCAACGTCGTGTCAATAATCGCGCTGATTCTTCCCTTGTGCAGGACACTCGCGAGTCCGACGAGTCCGATCAATCCTTCGATGGCGACGAGCGACATTAAAAAGGCCAGCGAACGAGCGTGACTAAAACCGTCAGCGACGCGCATTCGTTTGAAGGCATCGATGGCGAGGCGACCCCAGCCCGTGCGTTTAAGAACCGCCCAGGCGTCGTCGCCGCTCAGGTCTCGTGTCTCAGGAACGAGTGAGGCGCTACTCACTGCGGGCTCGCCTTTGGTACGCACACGTTGATCGCACCGGGCTCGATACTTGCTCGAATCTTCGTCGTTGCCTTGCGTGCGCCGCCGTCAAGTTCGTACGTCGTTGGCCGATCAAG
>DATCBX010000033.1:0-2628 GCA_036511635.1 Acidimicrobiales bacterium
TCGAACCGTTCGCGCATTGAATGATCATCTGATCCACACACGCGCGGCGCGACGGCAGCCACGAGGGGATCGCCGAACACACTGAAGAGCCGCCCCGCGACGTCGAGCGTGTTATCCATCGAGACGTCGGCGTCGATGAACCAGAGAAACTTTCGCGAGGTTGCATTCGAGCCAACGTTGCGCGCTCGCGCGGCACCTTGATTGACATCGAGGCGAATGAGATCGGCGCCAAACGTCGCACAGCACGTCCTAATGTCGTCGCTTTCTGGTGAACCATCGTCTACGACCGTGACGTGAAATCCCTGAAGCTGTCCAAGGAAGGTGTGTAGTGACGTGATGTTGTCGAAAATCGGCACGACGACGTCAAGCTCATCGACGTGAAGCTCGGCGTTGAAATGCGGGCGAAGAAGGCCTTGGAGGATCAAGGTTCTCGCGAAACGCTCTTCGCCCGCTTGCACCACGCCTCCGTGTCGCCACCGTTCGGCGAGCGCGTGCGATGCTCCAGCCAGGCGAAGTAGTCGCCACGGGCTTCCGCCACTGACGAGCTCACGATCAATGAACGTCGCTGCACTATCCAAGATGACGTTCGTCCCAAGGGGGATTGGCGTCTCGATGGGCGACGGAGCGAGGGGAACAAGAGTGCTCACGACGTGAGTCTTTCACGCATGGTCCGAACGTACCCAGCGGAGCGGTCAGAATGGTTTGGTACAGGAGGAACCGTGACGCCAGAAACGTTGACAAGAGAAGAAATGCCCGTTGAGATTGACGAGGTCGAAGAACTGCTCGTTGAAGAGGTCTCCATTGACGGACTTTGTGGGGTCTATTAAGTCGTGTCCCTAACGAGTGTCGACGCTTTTGACGCGTCGCAGTATTGGCAACTCAGCGAACAAGTCTCACTTCGCGATGAGGCCTTTGGCGCCCTCGCGTACCATCACGGCAATCGCCGGTTGGTTTTCCTTAAGTCACGCGAGCTCGTAGAGCTCATTCGTCGTCTGGGCGAATTCGACAGCGCCGATGAAGCCATTAGCGAACTCGCACCCGCTGATCAACGTGATCGCTACGTCACCGCCCTCGCGTCACTGCACCGATCGGATCTACTTAATGGGCGCTGAGTCATCACTCCGTAATCGTTTCGAGCGTGGACTCGCCGCGCCCATCTGTCTGACCTGGGAGTTGACCTACGCGTGCAATCTCGCCTGCACGCACTGTCTGTCGTCGTCGGGGCGTCGCGATCCGAGAGAGCTCTCGACCGATGAAGCCAAGAGCTTGATCGACGAAATTGCCCTGATGCAGATCTTCTACGTCAACATTGGTGGAGGCGAGCCGATGATTCGCCGGGACTTCTTTGAGCTGATCGAACACGCTGTTGGTCAGCACGTGGGCGTGAAGTTCTCCACGAACGGGACGCGAATCGATAAAGCGGCCGCGCAGCGATTAGCGGGCATTGATTACCTCGACATTCAGATCTCCATCGACGGCGCGGACGCCGAAACGAGCGATCGAATTCGAGGCGTTGGAAGCTACGACGCCGCGCGACGCGCGATGGACAATCTGAAGGAAGCGAACTTCGGACAATTCAAGATCTCGGTCGTGATGACGCGCGAAAGCATCGAGCAACTCGATGCGTTCGAAGCGCTCGCCGTGTCCTACGGCGCCGAACTTCGACTCACCCGTCTTCGCCCTTCAGGTCGAGGCGTCGAGGTGTGGAACGAACTTCATCCGACGCTGGAGCAGAATCGAATGCTCTACAAGTGGTTACTGGCGCGGCCCAACGTGTTGACGGGTGACTCCTTCTTCCACCTTTCCGCTCTCGGCGCTCCCCTCGAAGGTCTCAATCTCTGTGGCGCGGGCAGGGTGGTCTGCTTGATCGATCCGGTCGGTGACGTCTACGCCTGTCCTTTCGTCATCCACGACGAGTTCCTTGCCGGCAACGTTCGCGCGGCTGGTTTTGGTGAGGTCTGGACGAATAGTTCCCTCTTCAAATCTCTGCGCGAACCGGGCAACCCCGGCGCGTGTTCGTCGTGTGGATCGTACGACGCGTGTCGCGGTGGTTGCATGGCCGCGAAGTTCTTTACGGGTCTTGAGATGACTGACCCAGACCCCGAGTGTGTCTTTGGTCATGGCGAGACGGCACTCGCGAGCAAGTCCGTTACCATCCGTCCCCTCTCTTCTCCCGATCACTCAAGAAGGGTCCCGGTCGCGCTCTCCTCACGTTGAAGCTCGGTACACCTTTTAGATGCTCGGGTAGTCTCGCTGTGAGTTGTTACGGGGGATACATGTCAAGTTCGTGGTTTGAGACCGTCGCCATTGCGCAGCGTCGAGCCGAAAAACGTCTCCCAAAATCGGTCTACGGCGCCCTCGTTGCCGGATCTGAAAAGGGACTCTCTTCGAGTGACAATCTCGCCTCTTTCGATCAGTTGGGATTTGCGCCGCACGTCGCGGGCCTACCCAACGAGCGTTTCATGGCAACGACCGTCATGGGCCAATCCGTGTCGATGCCGGTTTTGATCTCGCCCACCGGTGTACAAGCTGTCCACCCTGAAGGCGAAGTCGCCGTGGCTCGTGCGGCCGCCAATCGGGGCGTCGCGATGGGACTGAGCTCATTCGCGAGTCGCTCCATTGAAGATG
>DATCBX010000034.1:0-4438 GCA_036511635.1 Acidimicrobiales bacterium
AGGTCAACACGACGAAGAAAGTTGCGAAGAAGCGCGCGACGTCAGCGACCAAGAAGGCCAAGACAACAAAAAACGCTGTGAAGAAGCAAGTGGCGTCAGCGACGAAAAGCGCCACGAAGGCGAGGAAGGCTGCAAAGAAGCGCGCTTCGTCGCCTGTCTCCAAAGCCAAAGCGGCGAAGAAATCTGCGAAGAAAAGCGCGTCGAAGTCCTCCAAAAAGTAGCGTCGAGCAAAACGTCCTGAGGATCGTCACGCTGCATCATCGCTGAGGTCGAGTTCATAGCTCTTCACAGTGGTCCAACGGGCAACAAAATGAGCAGCCACATAAGGCGTCCAAGTTCACCCTGCGCCAAAACCTAAAACACCGCCGGTGTTTAACGCCCCCTGGCGCCGTGCGAAAGTCGCGCAAGTCGCGCGACGAGAACCTCAATCACCGTCAGCTCGGTCACGTCCTGATCGCTGTCGAGGTCGCGCCCGCCATAGCTCACGCCACCCTTTAGTGCAAGATCCGCTTCCGCGATCCAGTGCACGGCCGTGGTGAGACGCTTGGCCCCCATGCGCTGAGCAAGTTGCAAAGCCTTGCCCGCGGGGTACGCATTAATGCCGAGCAATGTTGCGGCATCTTCTTTGGTGCGCGCGTCACTTCCCTCGAGCCGGGCCATGTTCAGATAGTGACGTTGCAACATCGACACGATCTGGAGACCGGCGCGTCGCCTCGAATCGAGCATTCGTCGCGCGACGGTGATTGCCTTGGTGGCGTCGCCACCGTCGATCGCGTCCGTGAGGTCCCAGACCGGCACGTCACCGGCGTCACCGAGGTAGGGCTCGAGACGGGCGAACACCAACGGCGCCGTGCCGTAGATCGACTGCAACGTACGAGCGAGTGCGTCGACGCGCGCGACGTCGTCACCAACTTGTTCGGCGACGCGCTGGGCCGTTGGGTGATCAATCACAACGTCGTACTCTTCCATCTTGGACTTCACGAAGGCCACGCGATCAGCGACGCGTGAACCCACGTTCACTTCAACGACCTCGGTGGCTCCCTTCACGAGTTTGTTGGCCTTGCTCCCGACGACGGCCACGATCAACACGGTCCCCGGAGCGGGCGAGCTCATCCACTCGGTGAGTTGCGCCACCTCCTCGGCCACGAGCAGTTGCGCGTCGCGTACGACGACCACTCTGCGCTCGACGAGGAAGGGCGGCGTGTTGAGTGCTTCCATTACTCGGGGCAACGTTGACTCCCCCGAACCCTGCGTCACGTCTTTCGCGGTGAAGTCTTGGAGCGCGAAGGAGGGATCAAGGTCACCGAGCGCGTCGGCGACGACGTTATGCACCGCGTCATAGACCATCGTCGCGTCAGAGCCAACGACGCACACACTCGGACTACTCATCAGTCCACTTCCGCCAGTCGCGCGAGCGTGTCGCGCACTCGTACGGTTCCCGCGACGTCATGAACACGAACGATACGACAACCCAGTGCGATGCCAAGCGCCGTCGCGCCGAGTGACGCTTCGCGACGTTCAGTCACGTCAAGGTCGAACAGGTTGCCAAGGAACGTCTTGTTCGACGCCGAGAGGAGCAACGGCGATCCGAGCGCCGCGAGCTCACTCGAGTCGCGCAGTAGTTGGAGCGACTGCGCCGAGGTTTTGCCCAGGTCCAGTCCCGCGTCGAGGATTATCTGCTCATCGCTGAGGCCGGCCTTTTTGGCCCATCGACGGCGCTCAACGAGAAAGGCCGTAACGGTCTCAGTCACGTTGTCGTAGTGAGGGGCTGGATCGGCGACGCGAGGACGAAGACGAATATGCGTCGCGACGACGGTTGCGTTCGCACGAGCCGCGACGCTGAGGTACTCGCGGTCGCCAAAACCGCTGATGTCGTTGCCGACGCAGGCGCCGGCGGCGTAACTGGCCTTGGCGACCGACGCGCGCCACGTGTCCACGCTCAGTGGCACGGAGAAACGCTTGGCCAGTTCAGCGATGACGGGCACCACGCGCTCGAGTTCTTCTTCTTCGCTGACGTCTTCGCCCGGTCCGGCTTTCACCCCGCCGACGTCGAGAAGATCAGCGCCGTCGTCAACGAGCTGCTCAGCACGAGCAAAGAACGCGTCAAGGTCGTACGTCGCGGCGGGACTAAAGAATGAGTCCTTCGTGCGATTCAAGATGCCCATGACGAGTGCGCGAGTCGCCACGTCGACGCGTTGTGGCCCAAGAGCGACCACCAGCGGCCCCTCGGGCCGATAGATCTGCACTAGTAGAGACGACTCGCGAGACGACGTCGATACGACACGTAGCGCGGGTCCTCAGGGCCAAGCGCGTCGAGAATCTCAAGGAGTTGAGCCTTCGACTCCTCGCTCACCGAGGTCTGCTCCAAGAGGTGTTCGAGAGTGAGTTCCAAGTCGCCGTTGATATCCACGCCGCTACGTTGAAGGCGAATCCGTGCCAACACCGTCTTCGCGGCGAGTACGTGGGCGAAGGGCTCGAGTAACGCTTCGGCCTCGTCCAGTTTGTCATCTTGGCGTAGGAAATCGCCCAGGGCGACCGCGGCCTCGACGTTGGTGGCGTCGCGACTGAGAGCTTCACGTAAGGACACTTCGTCTCCAGCCTCAACGAGTTGATCGACGATGGACACCATCGGCGCGAGACGTTCAATGAACTCTCGGACCCCCGCTTCGGGTAGCGCGCCGACGAACGTGTCAACGATCTGTCCGTCTTTGATGGCGAAGACCGCGGGAATCGATTGCACCTGGAACGCTTGAGCGATTTCGGGATTCGCGTCCACGTCAACCTTGGCGAGTTCGACCGCCCCGGACGTCTCCTCTATGAGTTTTTCCAAAATTGGACCCAGCGTCTTACACGGGCCACACCACTCCGCCCAAAGATCAACAACGACCGGCACGGTCTTGGAGCGCTCGATAACGGCGGTTGCAAAGGTGGCGTCAGTTACATCATTCACGCGCTTCAGCCTAACGGGAAGCGCCATTCGAAAGAAGGGGTCACGCCGCACTGTTAGCGTCAATGGCATGGAAACGGTGACGGGAATCAACCAAGCCAACGTCACGGGGTGGATGGCCGAGCACGTTGGCTCGGTCGCGCCACTCGACTTTGAACTCATCGCGGGGGGACGTTCGAACCTCACGTTTCGCGTCACCGACGCTGGCGGCCACACCTACGCGCTGCGTCGACCACCCACGAGCCACGTTCTTCCAACAGCCCACGATATGGTGCGCGAACACACCATTATCAAGGCTCTCCATCCTCAAGGTGTCCCGGTCGCCAGGCCACTCGGACTGTGTGTTGACGAGGCCGTGAACGAGCGACCTTTTTACGTCATGGAGTTCGTCGAGGGCGCGATTCTGCGTGACCGCGCTCAGGCCACGGCCGCTTTTCCAATCGAAATCCGCGCTGAGATCCATGACTATCTGGCCGCCACCCTCGCCCAGTTGCACGACGTCGACGTCGACAAAGCGGGACTTGGCGACCTTGCGCGCCACGACGGTTACATCGAGCGCCAACTGCGCCGTTGGCGCGGCCAGTACGAACAGATGAAGGTCGAAGGGGTCGATAGCGAAAACCTCGTCGAAGAAGTGGGCGATCAGCTCGCGCGCTCAATTCCCAGTCAACAGCGCGTGGCCGTTGTCCACGGTGATTATCGCCTGGACAACACGGTGCTCGATGAGACGGGCCACGTAAAGGCGATTCTCGACTGGGAGATCTGCACGCTCGGCGATCCAATGGCCGATCTTGGGACGTTGCTCTGTTACTGGACTGAGCCACACGACGCCACCGCAGTGCTCCTCGGTGCGTCGCCCACGACCGCCGAGGGCTTCGCCACTCGTGAACAGGTTTTAAAGGCCTACGCGCGCCACTCGACGCTCGACGTGAGTGACATTGCTTACTACCAAGCGTTTGGCTACTGGAAGTTGGCCTGCATTTTGCAAGGCGTCTTCGCTCGCTACCGTGCGGGCGCCACCGCCGGCGACCAGGGAAGCGTCGACGAGTTCCCGGCGCACATAGCAACACTCGCCGAAACAGCTAAAAAGACCTTGGAGGGATGATGGACGACGAAATCTACGACCGCATTATCTTTCTCGCCGACCCTGACCTTAACGAGCCGGTCCTCGTCGTGGGTCTCGAGGGTTGGATAGACGCCGGACTCGGCGCGAGTACCGCCGTCGCGACGCTGCTCGAAACTATTCCCACCGAAGTGCTCGCGACCTTTGACACCGAGTACTTCATCGATCAACGAGCTCGCCGACCCCTTGCGCGCATCGTCGACGGCATCACGACAGAACTGACGTGGCCCGAGATTCAACTTCGCTACGGCCGTGACGGCGACGGCGCAGACATCATCTTTCTCGTCGGACCAGAACCTGACTTTCATTGGAGCGACTTCGTCGACGTAGTGACTGACGCCGCCGGACGTTTCGACGTTCGACTCGTC
>DATCBX010000035.1:0-2635 GCA_036511635.1 Acidimicrobiales bacterium
GATCCCAGTCGAGACTTTCCTTAATCAGTTCAGCGAGCATCAACCAAGGGCTCTTGCCCCCACTGACGGCAAAGCTGAACGTACTTGAACCACTCGTCATGGCTTGGGAGCGTTCTAGGACGTACGCGGCCGCGCCTTTGGCGAGCGACTCAATGTCGTCGAAGACCTGTAGGTCGTGGTGCACTACGACGTCTTCTCCGCGTGTCCACCGAACTCTGAGCGCATGGCAGAAAGTACTTTTCCGGTGAACTCGCCGTTTCCACGCGATTCGTAACGCTGCCACAACGAGGCACTAATTACCGGCGCCGGTACCGACTCGTTAATCGCTGCTTCAACGGTCCATCGACCTTCACCTGAGTCCGAAACCCGGCCACCAAACTCGCTGAGTTCGGGAGATTTGGCGAGCGCGTTGGCCGTCAAATCCACTAGCCACGAACTGATGACCGAACCGTGCCGCCAGACCTCGGCTACGTCAGCGAGGTCAAAGTCGAAGTTGTAGTACTCGGGGTTTCGAAGGGGCGCGGTTTCGGCGTCCGCTTCGGCGTTGTGAGCACCTACGTTGGCGTGCTTGAGAATGCTCAGGCCCTCGGCAATGGAGGCCATCATGCCGTATTCGATGCCGTTATGGACCATTTTGACAAAGTGGCCCGCGCCGTTGGGGCCGCAGTGCAGGTAGCCATGAGCCGCGGTGCTGCTCGACGTCGTTCGACCTGCTGTTGGCTCAGAACCATCGTCCCCAGGCGCGATGGAAGAGAAAAGGGGATCGAGACGCGTGACCACGTCATCCTCGCCACCAATCATCAGGCTGTAGCCGCGATCGCGGCCCCACACACCGCCGCTCGTGCCACAGTCCACGTAGTGGACGCCCTTTTTGGCCAGGACTTTCGCGCGCTCGATGTCGTCTTGGTAGAACGAGTTTCCTCCGTCAATGACCACGTCATTGACGTCAAGGTGACTCGCGAGTTCATCGAGTGCCGCCTGCGTGACGCCAGCGGGCAACATCAACCAGACAGTACGAGGGGACTCGAGCTTGCTCACGAGGTCTTTGAGCGACGACGAACCAACGACGCGCTCACCTTCGAGCGACGTCACCGCGTCGGTGTTCACGTCAAAGACCACGCAGTTATGCCCGTCGTTGACGAGTCGGCGCACGAGATTCGCGCCCATTCGACCAAGCCCCACCATTCCCATTTGCATCGGATTACTTGTGGTCATGCGTTCCGTCCTTCTTGAGTGATCGATAGTGAGTAATCAGGGCGTTTGTCGAGGAGTCGTGACCTAGCGTCGGGGCCTCGACGCTCGTGAGCTCCGGGATAATCGACACCGAAAGTTGCTTGCCGAGTTCCACACCCCACTGGTCGAAGGAGTCAATATCCCAAATCGTTCCTTGGACGAACACTGAGTGTTCATAGAGCGCAATGAGAGAACCGAGAAGGCGTGGCGTCAGTGCGTCAGCGAGAAGGACGTTGGAAGGTCGGTTGCCTTCCATCACGCGATGCTTGATGGCCCGTTCGTCCGCTCCTTCGAGTCGTAGTTCCTCTTCGGTCTTGCCAAAGGCCAGGGCTTCGGCCTGAGCGAAAATGTTCGACATAAGTATGTCGTGATGTACGCCGAGAGGATTGAGACTGCGAGCAAAACCAATGAAGTCAACGGGGACCACCGTCGTACCCTGGTGAATGAGTTGGTAAAAACTGTGTTGGCCATTGGTACCGGGCTCTCCCCAATAGATCGGGCCAGTGTCGTAGGACACCGGCTCGCCAGTGAGCGTGACGTGTTTACCGTTCGATTCCATCGTGAGTTGTTGCAAGTACGCCGGCAACCGGTGTAAGTACTGGTCGTAGGGCATCACGCCCACCGTGGGGAGTCCCAGAAAGTTCCTATTCCACACGGCCAGCATTCCCATAAGCATTGGCAAGTTCGTCTCAAAGGGAGCGTCTAAAAAATGCTGATCCATTGCGTGAAAGCCCGCGAGCATCTCATTGAAGTGCGTTGGACCAATGGCGAGCATCGTGGAGAGTCCAATGGCACTGTCCATGGAGTAGCGCCCGCCGACCCAATCCCAAAACCCGAACATATTCTCGACGTCAATGCCAAAGGCCGCCACACGTTCAGCGTTGGTTGAGACCGCCGCAAAGTGTTTAGCGACTGCTGTTTCATCCCCAAGGCTCTCTACGAGCCAGTTTCGAGCTGAGGCGGCGTTGGTGAGCGTTTCGAGCGTTCCAAAGGTCTTGGACGAAACGATGAAAAGCGTTTCGTCGGCTTCGAGGTCAACGACCGCTTCGACGAAGTCCGTGGCGTCCACGTTCGAGACGAAGCGAAAGGTGAGGTCACGTTGGCTGTAGTGGCGAAGTGCCTCGAAGGCCATGACCGGACCTAGGTCAGATCCGCCAATACCAATATTGATGATGTTCTTGATTCGTTTCCCGGTGTGTCCTCGCCACTGGCCACTTCGCACGCGCTCGCAGAAGTCCGACATTCGATCAAGTACTTGATGCACCTCGGCCACGACGTCGACGCCGTCAACCACAAGACGAGCGGTAACTGGCATGCGAAGTGCGACGTGCAAGACCGCTCGATCCTCGGAAACGTTGAGATGTTCGCCGGCGAACATGGCGTCACGACGAGTCGTCACGTT
>DATCBX010000036.1:0-2755 GCA_036511635.1 Acidimicrobiales bacterium
AGCCAACTTGGCGAAGGTCCAACACCACACCTCGAGACGCTTCAATCGTGACCAGATCGTTGGCGTAGCCGAGCGACGTGCGATGACCGTTGTGCCACGCGATGCCTGTTGGCTGGGTGCCAAGTGACGATGATCCGCCTATGTCGAGGTAGAAAGTAGTGGCCGTGGCGCTCGTCGTCGTCGTCGTTGCTCCCAGGGAATGCGCCTTGACAACAAAGTACCTGTCACTTACCAGTGACACGACCAATATTGGTAAGAGAACGAATTTGAAGATTCGAATAACGGGTTTTGGCAGCGACTTCAAAGGGGTTCACGCTCCAAGACTGTATGTGCGAGATTTACCGCGCAACCAGAGCGCCGCGCGCGTTTAGTCTCTCGCGTGCTCACAACGACAATCTAGTTATTCGCGGTCACGGCATGCTTCGCCAACGGGGCCATCTGGGGTCCGGTGGTGAGCAACGTTGCTGGAATTCTCGTTCGCGAGACTCTTCTTCAAGATGGCCAACCATGGCCGCTAACCCACGAATTTTGACCAGAAAATCTCATATCTTCTTTCACATACCTGCTGATGAGGGGAATCAGAGTACAAAGACGATACCGTTTCGTTCCGGAACGAGGTAGTATCGTAATACATATGGCTACGCAAACCCCCCAGCAACTCACTACCGAAACCGTCGCTGAGCGACACGCCGGTGGACGTCATCTGGACGCTTCACGAGACGACGCGTTGCGCACGGCGGCACTCCAGCTTCTCAGTGAGCAGGGTTACGACCGACTGACGGTTGACGCGATCGCGGCTTACGCGGGCGCGGGTAAGGCCACGATCTATCGTCGCTGGTCCGGCAAGGCGGAATTGGTGTGCGACGCACTGTTATGTCAGAAGGGAGCTCTCCAGGCTCCCAATACCGGATCGCTGGAGGGGGACCTTGAGTCATTGGCCCAACACGCGATGAAAAAAGATCGTAATTCAGATGGCCAGATAATGATTGGTCTCGCGAGCGCGCTGCCCCACGACGCCGAGCTTCGCGAAGTCTTTCGCGATCGACTCGTCGAGCCTCACATCGCCATACTCACTGAGATCTTTGACCGTGCCGTGGAGAGGGGAGAGATTCCCGTTGTTGAGAATCTCGACCTGGTGGTGTCGATTCTCCCGGCTCTGGTTTTTCACCGTCTGCTGTTCCTCGGCGTCGCGCCCGACGCAGAGTTCTTCAGAAACGTGATCGACGGGGTTATTAAGCCTCTCCTCTTCGCGAAGTAGTTCCAGTCTTTCCCCACCGACGTACCCCAGCCCCCCCGGCCCAACTAGAAAGTGAATTTCTCCAATGTCCAATACCGAAGTAGCCGAGCTCTCCCAGAGCAACACCGCAGGTAAGCACCTCGGTCTCGCGCTGGCAGTGATCTGCGGCGCGCAACTCATGATCGTCCTCGACGCCACTGTGGTCAACGTGGCGATTCCCACGATTCATCACGCGCTTAATTTTTCCGCCACCAATCTTGAATGGCTCATTACCGCGTATTCGCTGACCTTTGGCGGCCTGTTGCTCTTTGGTGGACGAACGGGCGACCTCTACGGCAAGCGAAAGATGTTCATGATCGGCATCGCGATCTTCGCCGTCTCGTCACTGCTTGGAGGATTTGCGACCAACGACGTGTGGCTGATTATCACGCGCGGTTTGCAAGGTGTCGGTGGTGCGATAGCGGCACCGACGGCTCTGTCGCTAATTGCAACCAACTTTTCCGAAGGTAAGGAGCGAAACCGGGCGATGGGCGTCTACGCAGCAATGTCCGGTGGCGGGGGAGCGATTGGCCTGCTCTTGGGTGGCATCTTGACAAGCTACGTATCGTGGCGGTGGATTTTCTTCATCAACGTACCTATTGCTGCTCTCGTGTTGTTCCTCGCTCCTCGTGCTCTCAATGAGTCGCAGTCGACGTCGGGGCACTTGGACGTACCAGGCGCCATCACCGCGACCGGGGGCATGCTCGCGCTCGTTTACGGACTCTCGAACGCGTCAAGTCACAGCTGGACCAGTACGTCCACGCTCATCTCACTCGCCGCTTCCGTTGTCTTGCTCACGGCCTTTGGATTCGTTGAGAAGCGCAGTAGAGAACCTCTAATGCCGCTCAGCATCTTCAAAAACCGAAATCGTACGGCCAGTTTTGCAATGATGCTGGTGATCGGTATCGCGATGTTCTCGATGTTCTACTTCCTGACCCAGTACTTGCAGAACGTGCTGGGCTGGAGCCCTGTTCGCACGGGCGTTGGCTTCTTGCCAATGACGGCGGGAATTATCACCGCCGCGGGACTGAGTTCACGCTACATCGGACGAGTCGGCATTCGAATTCCTCTTCTCGTTGGGCCCGCCTTCGCGACGATTGGCATGTTGTGGATGTCTCGTATCACTGTCACGAGTTCGTACCCGGACATTCTCGGGCCGCTGATCGTCATTGCGTTGGGCATGGGCTTTACGTTCGTTCCCCTCACCCTCACCGCCGTCTCTGGCGTAAAGCCTCACGAGGCGGGGCTGGCGTCGGCGTTGTTGAACACCATGCAACAAGTTGGTGGCGCACTCGGACTCGCGATACTGGCGACGATCGCCATTGACGCCGCGAAATCGAAGCTTCAATCGCTGCACTCGACGACGACATTGGCCAACCACGTCGCCACAACCCACGGTTACACCACCGCGTTCTTGGTCTCAGCGGCAATCGTGTTCTTTGGGCTTCTCATCTCTATTGTGTTCATTCGGGTAGAAAC
>DATCBX010000037.1:0-3430 GCA_036511635.1 Acidimicrobiales bacterium
CGTTGGGTTGACGAAGCGGAACTTGACGAAGCGGCGCGCGAGCAGACCGCGGAACTGCTCGTCAAGTTGTACGACTGCTACACCCAAGGTGACTGTGACTTGGCGGAGATCAACCCGCTCATTCTCACGCCCGACAACAAAGTGCACGCCCTTGACGCCAAGGTGACGCTGGATGAGAACGCTTCGTTCCGCCACCCTGAGTGGGAAGCGTTTCGCGAAGGTGAGTTCGAAGACCCTCGCGAGAAGATGGCCAAAGAACGTGGACTTAACTACATCGGACTTGATGGCACGGTGGGCATCATCGCCAACGGCGCGGGTCTCGCGATGTCGACGCTTGACGTTGTCAATCAAGTCGGCGGAACGGCGGCCAACTTCTTGGACATTGGCGGAGGTGCGAATGCCGACGTGATGGCGGCCGCCCTCGAGGTCATTAACGCCGATCCCAAAGTGAAGTCGATTTTTGTCAATATCTTTGGCGGCATAACGCGCGTCGACGAGGTCGCCAATGGCGTGCTCGAAGCGCTGAAGCGCGTGACGATCAAGGCGCCCATCGTGCTTCGACTCGACGGCACCAACGCGCTCGAAGGCCGGGCAATTTTGGCGCCGCACTTGAACGATTCACTTATTACTGAACCCACCATGCTGGACGCCGCGCGACGCGCGGTGGGACTTGCCAACTAAGGACGAACGATGAGCATTTTTGTAGACGAAAACACCAAGGTCATTGTTCAAGGCATCACCGGAGGCCAGGGACGTTTTCATGGTCTTCGCAACCGCGACTACGGCACCAAGATCGTGGGCGGCGTGACCCCGGGTAAAGGTGGCACCGACGTTGATGGCATTCCCGTCTTCAACAGCGTGAAAGAGGCGGTAGCGGCGACGGGCGCGACGGCGTCGTTCGTTTCAGTGCCGCCCAAGTTCGCTTCGGACGCGATCATTGAGGCCGCTGAGGGTGGCATCACGTTCATTGTCTGTATTACTGAGGGCATACCCGCTCGAGATGAAGCCGTGACGTACAACCGCCTCGTCGAAGAGTTCCCCGGAGTTCGTCTTCTCGGACCGAACTGCCCAGGGATCATTAGCCCCGGTAAGTGCAACATCGGCATTACGTCGGGCGACATCGCCCTCGCGGGTGGACCCGTTGGCATTGTCTCGCGCTCAGGCACGTTGACCTATCAGGCACTGCACGAACTGAGTGCTCAAGGCATTGGCCAGACCACGTGTGTCGGCATTGGTGGTGACCCCGTACCGGGTACGAACTTCATTGACTGCCTCGCGGCCTTTCAGGCCGACCCTGAGACCAAGGCCGTCATGATGATCGGTGAGATTGGTGGATCAGAAGAAGAGCGCGCCGCTGAGTGGATAAAGCTCAACATGACCAAGCCCGTCGTGGCCTACGTCGCGGGTGTTACCGCTCCTCCGGGACGAAAGATGGGCCACGCCGGTGCCATCATCTCAGGCTCGAAGGGCACCGCGCAGGCCAAGATGGACGCGTTGGCCGCGGCCGGTGTGCACGTCTGTTTGAACCCCACCGAGGCTGGCGCGAAGATGGTCGACATCGTCAAGGCGATGTAGCGCTTGGTTCCTGTTCGTCTCTGCGTTCTGGTCTCGGGTTCTGGCACGATTCTTGAAGCCATGATTGAAGCGGGGCTGGACGTGACGCTCGTGGTCTCGGACCGACCGTGTCGGGGACTCGACGTCGCTCGTGAATCGAGAATCACGGCGCTCCTCGTCGACCGCGAGAAGTTCGGCGGTTTTAGCAAATCCTTTGACCGCGAGGCCTACACGGTAGAACTCACGCGATTACTTAGTGAAGACCGTATCGACCTGGTCGCGATGGCGGGCTTTGGCACGATCGTCACCGGCGCCTTTCACCACGCTTTTCCCGGTCGAGTCTTGAATACGCACCCGAGCTTGTTGCCCGCTTTTAAGGGTTGGCACGCCGTGGCGGCGACACTCGCGGCGGGTGTTGGTGAGTCGGGTTGCACGGTGCACGTCGCCACTGAAGAACTGGACAACGGACCGATTCTCGCGCAGCGTCGCGTCGCAGTACTCGACGACGATGATGAGTCCTCGCTGCACGAACGGATAAAAACCGTGGAGCGTTCGCTCTATCCCGAGGTCGTCGCTAGGGTGATGGCGTCAATGGCTGCGGGCAAAGAGCCTGAAAGCGTCGCTGGCACGATGGAGGACCGTTAGATGCGTGCGTTACTGAGCGTGTGGGACAAGACCGGTCTCATAGAACTCGCCCAGGGACTCAGCGATCAGGGCGTCGAACTCATCGCGTCGGGCGGCACGGCAAAGGCCTTAGGCAAGGCCGGCATTGCCCACCTCGACGTCGCTGAGGTCACTGGTTTCCCCGAGATGCTCGACGGTCGCGTGAAAACACTGCACCCGCGCATTCACGGCGGCATTCTCGCCGACCTCGACAAACCCGAGCATCTCGCCGCGTTGGTCGAACACGACATCACCGCCATCAGCCTCGTGGTGTCCAATCTCTATCCATTTTCGTCCGACCCATCGATTGAACTCATCGACATCGGCGGTCCCGCGATGGTTCGCGCCGCGGCCAAGAACCATCGCCACGTTGGCATTCTGACGAGTCCTTCGCAGTACGCGTCGGTCTTAGAGGAAATCACCGCGACGGGCTCGCTCTCCGACGCGACGCGTCACGCGCTGGCGCGCGCGGCGTTCGCGCACACGGCGGGCTATGACGCACAGGTCGTTCGTTGGTTCGACGGCGGCGGTGCGATAGGCGAGGTCCCCAGTGACGTCGACGCCGTCGTGCCCGAGACGCTGCACCTATCGCTCGAGCGCGCCGACGTGACGCGCTACGGCGAGAATCCTCACCAGATTGGCGCGCGCTATCGCTACATCGGCACGACGCCGTGGTGGGACGGTGTCACCAAACACGCGGGCAGCGCGCTGTCGTACCTCAATCTCTTTGACGCGGACGCAGCCTGGCGATTGGTGCACGAACTCAGCGATGACGCGCCAGGTTTCGTGGCCGTAGCGATCATTAAACACGCCAACGCTTCGGGTGCCGCGCTCGGCACCTCGTTGAGTGAGGCCTTCGCCAAATCGCTCGCCGCCGACCCACAGAGCGCCTTTGGTGGCATCGTCGCCGTTGCTGGCGAGGTCGACGCCGAACTTGCGACACTCATCGCCGCGGGTCCCCAAGCCGACGTCATTATTGCCTCAAGCTTCAGTGACGAAGCGATTTCGCTGTTGATTGCACGTCGCAAGGCCACTCGGCTGCTGAGTGCTCCGTCTCCCGAGCCACTCGGACTCTCAGTTCGGACCTTTGGCAACAGCGCGCTCGTACAGAACGCTGATGAACTCGTTGTCCCGGTAGGTGGGTGGCGCTGTGTGACGCAAAAGCAGCCCACGGACCAACAGCTCCAAGATCTCTTAGTGGCGTGGCGAGTCT
>DATCBX010000038.1:0-5449 GCA_036511635.1 Acidimicrobiales bacterium
GACGAAGATCTGCGGGCCGATCGACAGTTCGAGTTCACACAACTTGACCTCGAGGCTAGTTTCGTGACCCAAGACGACGTCATGGCGTTTACGTCAGTGGCTGTTCTCGACGCGGCCGAAGCCGCGACCGGTGTGCGTCCGGGCGTTATTGGAACAATGACCTGGGCCGAGGCGCTCGATCTCTATGGCACCGACAAGCCAGACCTGCGTTTTGCAATGGTGTTGCAGGATCTCTCTGTCGTGTTCGCCAACAGCGAAGTCAGGGCTTTCTCCGCGCCGACGGTCAAGGCACTGCGCGTTGAAGGCGGAGCGAGTTTCTCACGCTCGAAACTCGATGAACTGACCGAACAGGCGAAGCAACTGGGCGCCAAGGGCCTCGCGTGGTTTCGCGTCACGAGCGAAGGCCTCGATTCTCCTCTCGCGCGTTTTCTTAGTTCAGAAGAAGCCGAGGCCGTGGCGAACGTGGACGGTGCGCAGGTCGGTGATCTGGTTCTTATTGTCGCTGACGAGTATGCCGAAGCCTGTCGCGTACTTGGAGCGTTGCGCGTGACGCTTGGCTCGCTACCCGTGGGTGAGGGCTATCACCACTACGTGTGGGTCACGGATTTTCCGATGTTCGAAGGCATCGACGAAGACGGCAATCTTCAAGCCGCGCATCATCCCTTCACGATGCCGCATCCCGAAGACCTTCACCTTCTTGAGAGTGATCCCCTCAAAGTCCGTTCTCAGGCCTACGACCTCGTCTTGAACGGCTGGGAGCTAGGAAGTGGGTCAGTACGTATCCACCGAACGGATATCCAGTCCCGGATTTTTCGCGCTCTGGGTATTAGCGACGAGGAGGCCGAGATTCGCTTCGGCTTCTTGCTAGGCGCGTTTAAGTACGGGGCTCCTCCGCACGCGGGCTTCGCTTTTGGTATTGACCGTTTGGTCGCGATTTTTGCTGGGGAAGAGAACATTCGCGAAGTGATTGCTTTTCCAAAGACGCAGTCGGGAACTGATCTTATGACGGGCGCGCCAAAGAGCATCGGTGATCGACAGCTCCGAGACCTGCACCTTCGTTTCACACCAAAAGGTTCGTGATCTACGTCACTCTTTGACGACGCCGTCACTGCGCGCCTGCGCGAAGCGGCGCCCCTCGCGGAACTGTTGCGACCACGAACGCTCGACGACGTTGTTGGCCAAGATCATTTAGTTGGACCTGAGGGCCCACTTCGTCGATTTGTCGAAGCTGGACAACTCACGTCAATGATTCTTTGGGGACCGGCGGGCACGGGCAAGACGACGCTGGCGAGGATTCTCGCGACCTCGGCGAACTACGTCATCGAGAACCTTTCCGCCGTGTCTAGTGGCGTCAAGGACGTGCGCGAGGCGTTGGTTCGTGCGCGCGAACGTCTCGGCGAACAAGGTCAACGAACCGTCTTGTTCATTGATGAAGTTCACCGTTTCAATAAGGCGCAACAAGACCTACTACTGCCCGCCACCGAAACCGGCGAAGTCGTCCTTATTGGCGCCACCACTGAAAATCCTTATTTTGAGGTGAACGCTGCGTTGATGAGCCGATCAACTTTGTGGCGTTTGCACCCACTGGACGAAGACGCGCTTCGCGTACTCGTCAAGCGTGGACTCGATCTACGTGAGGCGACCATTACTGAAGAGGCAGTTCAGGCGGTGACGTCATCGGCGGACGGTGACGCACGCAGCGCTCTTACGACTCTCGATACCGCCATCGTGCTCGCTAACCTCGAGAGCAAGGGCGAACCCGTTGAGGTGAGCCACGTTGCTCGGGCGAGAGATGGTCGTCTCTACCATCAGTCCGCTGACACGCACTACGACCAAGTCAGTGCCTTCATCAAGTCCGTTCGCGGTTCAGACCCTGACGCCGCGCTCTACTGGCTCGTCACCTTGCTCGAAAGTGGCGAGAGTGCCCGTTTCCTCGCCCGTCGTCTCGTCATTCTCGCCAGTGAGGACGTCGGGCTCGCCGATCCAACCGGTTTACTTGTGGCCGAATCGGCCGCGCGCGCCGTTGAGTTTGTGGGTCTGCCCGAGGCACGACTCACCCTCGCGCACGCCACGATCACCCTCGCTCTTTTGCCGAAGAGCAATTCGGTCACGAGAGCACTCGGCGCGGCAACCGTCGCCGTGCAGTCGGGGGGAATGATTGAAGTGCCGACGCACTTGCGCGACGCGCACTACTCAGGCGCCGCGAAACTTGGATTCGGTGCGGACTATCGCTACGCGCACGACTATGCGAACGGTTGGGTCGATCAGCAGTACTTGCCCGACTCGTTTAAGGACTCGACGTTCTTCGACCCGTCGCTCTATGGGCGAGAGGCGTCTCTCGTCGCGCAGTGGCGCGAGCGAACGAACCGCTCTCACCAGGGCGAACCACCCACACCAGTAGAGTAACTCTGGTGGAAGCGGCCCGACTTCGTTCAATTTTCCTTGACTACTTCGCTGAGAATGGCCACATAGTGGTGCCCTCAGCGAGTTTGATTCCTCACGACCCGACGCTGCTCTTCACCGTCGCGGGCATGGTCCCCTTCAAGCCGTACTTCTCGGGTGAGGAGACGCCACCCTATAAACGCGCGGTCTCAGTGCAAAAGTGCTTTCGCGCCGCCGACATCGAGAACATCGGCATTACCCAGCGCCATCTCACCTTCTTCGAGATGCTGGGAAACTTCTCCTTTGGCGATTACTTCAAAGAGGGTGCCATTACTTACGCCTGGCAACTCATCACGGAAGGTTTTGGACTCGACCCCGACCGCCTTTGGATCACGGTGCACGTCTCGGACGACGACGCGTCAGACCTCTGGCGCGACAAAATCGGCGTGCGCCCCGAACGCATTCAGCGTCTCGATGAGGACAATTTTTGGACCATGGGCGAGGTGGGACCATGTGGACCGAGTTCGGAGATCTTCTATGACAAGGGTCCACAGTTCGGTGCCGACGGGGGGCCAGCCTTTGGTGGCGAGGACCGTTTCGTCGAGTTTTGGAATCTTGTCTTTACGCAGTATGAACGAGGAGCGGACGGCTCGCTGACGGAACTGCCGAAGAAAAACATCGACACCGGTGCCGGCTTTGACCGGACGCTCGCGATACTCAATGACGTCGAGTCGGTGTTCGCGACGGACTTCTTCGCCCCCCTTATCGAGACGGCGTCTCGGGTCCTTGACAGGTCCTACGGCAAGGATGAGTTGGTTGACGTCGCCATTCGCCGAGTCGCGGATCACGGGCGGGCAATGACGATGCTGGTCTCTGATGGCGTGTTGCCCTCGAATGAGGGTCGAGGTTACGTACTTCGTCGAATTATCCGACGCGCCGTACTTGCCGCGCGCCGTGCCGGATCCGAACAAGCGCTCAGCGCACCTCTCGTTGACGCGACAATTGAAAAAATGGGAAGTGCGTACCCGACGCTCGTCAAAGATCGTGACCTCATCGTGGAGATTCTGGAGCGAGAAGAGGCAGGCTTTGCTCGGACGTTGAAGACGGGGCTTACGCTTCTCGAGAGTGCGCAAAAGGAAGTGATAAAGAGCGGCTCAACTATTTTTCCTGGTGAAGTGGCTTTTAAACTCCACGATACGCACGGATTCCCCATTGAACTAACCGACGAGATCGTTGGCGAAGCGGGGCTCAGCGTCGAGCTCGACGCCTTTGACGCGGCCATGAACGCTCAACGAGAACGTGCCCGAGCGAGTGCCAAGACCTTGAAAGTGGCCGATGACGCGCAGTACCGCGATCTCATCGAGCGTCATGGGGCGACGGAGTTCGTCGGGCGTGACGTCACTCGCTACAGCATTGAGACAACGGTCTTGGCAATCTTCTCGGGTGAGAACAACGAGAGTGAGCTCTTCCTCGACGCGACGCCGTTCTACGCGGAGTCGGGTGGCCAGGTGGGCGACATTGGTTCGGTGGTCACCGAGACCGGTCGTTTTGAGGTTCTCGACACCCAGAACGTCGCCGGGGGACTCTTTGCCCATCGAGGTCGCCTGAGCGGTGAGATTCTCCCGGGCCAGGTTGCCATTGCGACCATTGAACCGGAACGGCGCGAGGCAACACGTCGTAACCACACCGCGACGCACCTCTTGCACGCGGGACTGCGTTCAGTACTTGGCGAGCACGTGCGTCAACAAGGTTCCTACGTCGGACCTGATCGACTGCGCTTTGACTTCTCACATGGCTCGGGGCTATCACCTGAAGAAACGAAGGAAATACTGAACATCGTCAACACCGACGTTGTCTTAAATGAGCACGTCGATACGATTCAAACATCGAAGAGCGAAGCCGAAACAATGGGGGCTGTGGCCTTTTTCGGTGACAAGTATGGCGATCGTGTGCGCGTCGTTCGGGCGGGACGACACAGTTTGGAGTTCTGTGGTGGCACGCACGTTGATCGCCTGGGCGACATTGGCCAGATTCAGATCGTGAGCGAAGCCTCAATCGGCGCCAACACGCGACGACTTGAGGCCGTGAGCGGTTTAGGGGCGCACCGACGAAGTTACGAGATGGAACAAGCACTGGGTTCGGTAGCGACGTTGTTGAAGACGTCCCTCGACGACGTAGTGCCGGCGCTCGAGCGCCTCTTCGATCGTCAGCGTGAGATCGATAAGGAGATCAGCGCGTTGCGTCAAGCTCAGTTGGCCCAGTTCGCCCAAGAGCTTGACGCCCAGAGCGATGGTGACGTTGTCGTAGCTCGAGTGGACGGTTATTCCGGCGATCAGTTACGAATCCTGGCCCAAGACTTACAACGTCGAGGCCGTCGCGTTGTTGTCCTCGTTGGCTTGAGTGACGACAAAGTTTCGCTCGCGGTAGCGACCGATGAATCTCTTGACGCCGCGAGCACCGTGAAGTCACTCGCTGCACACGTGGGCGGGGGCGGCGGCGGTTCGTCGCGACTAGCGCTCGCCGGAGGTCGCAATCCGGAGGGAATTGATGCCGTCTTAGTCGCGGCAAAGGGTCTCTAAGAGTTTGATGACGCGAGTTCTTGGCATCGATCCCGGGGCGGTGCGCTGCGGTATCGCAATTACCGATTCTGCGATGTCGATGGCCTTTCCTCGACCCGCACTCCTAAACAACGAGACGTTGATTAACGCGCTTCGTGCATTAGTAGTTGAGGAGAACGTTGGCACACTTGTCGTAGGTCGACCCGTAGCCCTTTCGGGAAACGAAACTTCTAGCACCGTCTTCGCCGAGGCGCTTTTTCAGCAACTCGCTGAGGTTTTTGTGGATCTCGTGGTGACGCAGTGGGACGAACGACTCACGACCGTGGAGGCCCAGCGCTCGCTCTCTCAGGCCGGGGTAAAGGCCAAGAATCAGCGTGATCACGTCGACAGCGCAGCGGCGGTCATCATGCTGCAAAACTACCTAGATGGCCATCGTGCTTTCTAGGCCACTGCGGCGAATAGTTCTAGGTGTCGTGGTTCTCATCGTCCTCGTCGCGGGCTGGTTCTTG
>DATCBX010000039.1:0-5426 GCA_036511635.1 Acidimicrobiales bacterium
GCGCCGCTGTGCGCTATTTACATCCGTCACCCTACGGTTTCAAGGCAGTGTCGGCAGCTTTTGCGGCGGTCTGAAGACCCACCGCGACAGTGACTTTGCCGGCCAACATCAACTGGAGCTCATTGGAGAATGCAGTGTCCAGAGCGGCGTATCCCTGAGTCACCGGACGCGCTCTCGAAGTCTGCAACTGCTGAGCAAAAACCTTAAGCGCAGGATTCACCTTGATTTCCGACGCGGCGTAGGTCTTGTAAGCCGTCATCTGTCCAGCGGCGACCATCGCGAGTTGCGAGAAGGGGGACTGGAGAAACTTGACGAACTTGATCGTCGCTGCCATGTTCGGGGCATTCTTGGCAATAACGAGATCCTCGCCACCCACGACTGAGCCCGAGCCGCCAGGGCCCGGAGGGTCAATCACGGTGCCGTAGCCCGCAAAGTTGGCCTGCTTGTAGGTGTTGGTCGCCCACGGTCCGTCAAGGTACATCGCGTATTGGCCAGTCGGGAAACCGGTCTCTCCACTAATGGCACCTGACCCGCCGGCCATGTCACTACCGATCACGCCACTCTGCTGGTAGGTCACGAGTTGTTGCACCGCGGCGATCATTTTCGGAGAGTCCATGAAGCCAGACGCTTTCGTCCACGTCTTGTTCGTGAAGTTAGCGCCAGCCGGCCAAACGAGTGGACCCACGTTCCAAATGTCTGTGCTGTCAACGCCGAGTCCATGCTGGCCCAATGACGGGACCGTGAGCGTCTGTGCGTCGGAAACCAACTGGGCGTACGTCGTCGGTGGCTGAAGGTTCGCCGCGGCAAAGTCCGCCTTGTTCCAGAACAGGACCTGCGTATTCGTGTCAAGTGGGATTCCGTAGTAGCCACCCTTGTACAGGTTGGTGGAGAGCGGACCTGGGAAAGCGGCACTCTTCATTTTCGCGAACCACGGCTGCTTAGATGTCTCGAGAAGCACGCCTTCGGAAGCGAGTTGCGGTACCCAGGCGATATCTGAGCGCATCAAGCTTGGCGGATGCCCCGCAGCCGACGAGGCGATGAACTTCTGAAGCATCCCGTCGTACGGCAGCGTGTCATCAACTACCTTGATCCCAGGATTCTGCGCCTCAAATGCCGGGATCACAATCCCATTCATGACCGGTGTCTCGGTGACGTCGTTGTAGGCGTTCCAGAAGGTCACGGTTTGAACCTTGTGCTTCGTTGCGGCTGTCGCCGTTCCCGACGCGGAAATGGCAAGTAGTCCCCCACTGCCTAGAAGTGCGGCCGCTGCGACTGAGATACGTGCCAGCCCCGTCCGCCCCCTAATGTGATAGTTAAACTTCATTTCGTATTTCCCCCTACTTTTCTTTTGTTGTGTATCCCGCGGCACCTCCGCGAGACCCGTTACGTCAAACTGATGGACCTGGCGGCCTAGTCCCGAAACCCTCCTTCAATACCGTTAGACCTGTACTTCTCTCGACCACAAGGTTGGCTTCGCGCTTCGCAAGCCACTAGTCGACTTGTGATCACTTCGTCTCCTCAGGTGCTTTGGCTTTGGTATCCGTCCGTGTAACGGCTAAACCAGATTCAGTCTCAACAGTCCCGCGCGCGATGGCGTCGGCCAAGATCACGTACATTGCGTGCGACCAAGTGAGATCGGCCGCCGGAGGACCCCAGCGGTCAAGCCACTCGTTGTAATGAAAAGGGTCGCGACCGTCGCCACCAAACTGTTCGCCGAGATGATCGTCATCGTCGAATCGCTCGGCCACCCAGTCGAGGCATCGCTGCGCTTCGCCGGTGTTTCCAGTGCTGACGTGATGCCACCCAAGTGAAGCCGTCAAGACGGGCCACGCTCCACTCCCGAAATAAGTATCGGTTGAGTAGCGCCGCAAACCCCCGTCCAGGCTCAATCGGTCCGAAATCATCGAAACTGACCGCGTGAGATTCGAATCGTTAGAGTCCACGACGTGAAAAGGGTTGTCGAGCCATAAAACGCTAGCGTCAACGTCATCGTTTTCACTCGACTTGTTGAAGTAGCCCAGCCGGGATCCGCTCCTCTCGACGGTCACTTTGACTGCAGCAGCGGTCTCGAGGAATCGGTTGTCATTAAGGAGTTCGGCGGCGCTGACCAAACCGCCGTAGACGCTGGCGAGTGTCGAGGTGTGCACCGCGGATCCGCTCTCTTCCCAGACGTCGTAGCAAGGAGTGAGAGCAAAAGTTTCTAGATACCGACCAACGCGCGCCACAGCCTCGCGAAGGTCCTTAGTGAACTCTTCCGACGGAGCCGAACCGAGGTGGCGTCCGAGCGACCAAAGCCACGTCCCGTACCCGTCGATCTGGAAGTTAGGCCAGCCGTCCACAACGACTGAACCATTTAGGGTGAAGCGCGCTGGCGGCATTTCCAAGACTCCCAAGTCCTGCCCCGCGTCGTGTCGGGCAATGGCTTCGTCGATCACGTCACGAATCCGATGCACTGCGGAGCGAACCCACTCGTGATAGCGAGCCGCGGCCTCGTGTTCGCCCGCGACGTCAAGGGCGAAAGCGCTGAACGATCCGTCACGCAACCAACAGAAGTGATACTGCGAAAAATCAGGAGACGCGACAATTGCCCCATTCGGAGACTGGTTGCGAAGTATGGCCTCCACACTGCGTCTGATCCGCACCTCGTGTTGCGCCGTGTCGACTATTTCATCCATGTCTCAGACCCGACCCACCCGTCACAGTCAGAGACTCGTCGTGATCACGGTGCCAGATCGCTGGGCTCCGATCGTCCGAGCCCGGCAGATTGAACAATTCGCGCAGGACTAGCGTCGCCGCTCCCACGGCCCACGCCTCGTCGCCCCAACTCTGAATTTTGATATCGACTTCTCTGCCGAGATCGGCAAAGGTCTGGTCGTGCACCGCAGCCACGATGGGGTCGAGGAACGTCGCGCCAAGCGACGTTCCTTCGCCACAAACGATCAGTAACTCCGGATTTAACAAGGTCACGACGTTGGCTACAGCTAGACCAAGTTTGCGCCCAGCGTTGCCAACGACCTCGAGCGCGGCTGCGTCCTCCATTTCGATCAACATCTGAAGTTCGTCCCTCGAAACGTCGTGCCCCTTACGTTCTCCGACTCGTCGGCGAATCGCTCCCTCGCCCACCATTGCTTCGAGGCAGCCGAAGCGACCGCATTCGCATTTTGGACCACCCGGCTCAACGATCATGTGCCCGAACTCACCGCTCGCGCCGTGTGCGCCTCGGTAAAGGGAACGGTTCACCACAATTGCGAGGCCAATACCCCGCCCAACCGTGAGAGTAAGAAAGTCGCTCGCTACCAGGGCCTCTCCCGACCACTTCTCGGCCACCGCCAGAGCGTTGACATCGTTCTCCACCCAGACAGGAAGTCCGAGCCGATCACGAAGTGGTTGAGCGAGAGCTACATCGTTCCACTGAAGAAGGTGCGAGAACCTACAAACGCCGGAACTGGTCTCGATGACTCCGGAAAGCCCGACGCCAACGCCGAGCACCTTTGACGGAGCCACCTTCGACTCGTGAAGTACCCGACGAGTCTCACGCTCAATCGCCTCGATAGCGGCGACGGGATCTCCTACGAGCGGCAGGTACTGCTCGGCGCTGAACACGATCTCGGCATCTAGGTCGCACACGACCGTCGTAAGACCGTCGCCGCGAAGCTTGATGCCCACGACGTAGCCAGCTTTGGGATCGATACTTAGGAGCACCGGGGGCCTTCCCCCGCTCGATGGAGCAGTTGATGTCTCCACAACAATTCCGCGCCTTAGAAGCTGATCAACGATTGTTGACACGGTGGGGGCACTGAGTTGACTTCGTCGCGCCAATTCCGCACGTGAGATCGAGCCAGCTCGTCTGACCAGTTCCATAAGCAAACTCACGTTGTTGTCTCGAAGCAACGAACGGGAGGCCCGCGTTGGATTGGGTCGTGCTGCGGGCTCCCGTTTCATTGCTGTCTCAGGAGCCGCACTAGAGAAACGCTCCGGTTGGGGTGAAGCGTCGGACTTCTCGTGGTCCATTTTTCTCCTTCAACACTCCCTAAGCAATCCCATACTTACTTAGTTAAGTGATGATACTAACCACACCAATGGCCCCTGTCAACGCGAATTCCCGGAAATGTTCAATGATTGACGAGTCGTAGTCACCTGACGACGAGCATTGGCATCGTTAGAGCACCCTTTTTAAGAGACCCGATTCCCAAGGTGCCGGGATCGAAACCCGGGCAACCCACAATAAAAACGCTTCGGAGCGCGCTCGTCGACCCTTACGGTCGCGACTACTCGACCAACAACTGCGGAGGGCCAGGTGCGAGTTATCGAAAGCTATGTTCGGCTACATCGAGATCTTCCGCAATCTACAGCGATGCCAATCGAGACTCGATATTGTCTCACCGGTCGAATTCGAGACATCGCAACGACGAAATCAACCCATCTGCTTTGAAGACCGGTCAACGTAAAGAAAAAACGAGCAGGTTACCTAACATTGTGATCGTTGGCTCGCTGGAAGGAATTCATAGTACAAAACGGTACTCCGCGTTGAACGAATGAGGCTCGATAGATGTCGAGCGCTCGTTACGAAGGCAACGTGGCCCAGTACTGTGCGTCGCCCTTGGAGGCTTTAAGAGCCTCCTCGTCTTCGAAGCCCGGCGCCATGGAGGCGCTCGTCCCGGCCATAATCTGATGGTGATCAATATTAAGAAGTCGAATCCAACTCTGTTGACCCATGGTCAACGTGATGCAGCATCCAAGCTCGACCAACTCTTCTTCGGAAAAATTGGCGTTGAGGCGATCCCAGAATGCATCATCAGGATCCAGGCGCCACGTAATGGCTTCAGCGTACGAGAGCGCGGCACGTTGGCGCTCGTCGTAGTCGTCGGACTTTTCAAAGTTCAAGAGCGTATCGAGTTTCCCTTCGGAAATTCCCTGTTTCCTACCTTCCGCGCTTCGTTGATTACCGCAGTACTCACACTTAACGGAGCGAGATACGTACAACCGACAGAGTTCCTTTAAGGAGTGCTCGACCACGCCACTGTGAAAGAGACTGGCCCACGAATCAGCGAAGAACCAAAAGGCGGCCTTGGAGTGCGCGCGCACGGCCGAACTCTCGGGTCGAGGTGTGCCTACGGTGGCGCACCGTCGCATCTCTTCGAGCATCTTTTCATCCATTTTCTCTAAGGGAAAATAGGAGATACGTTGAGGTCGTTCAGTCATGTGCGCACCTTCTTCAGCGATATGGCTAGTAAATCCGAAGTTAATCCAATTAATTCGACAACGGTCCGCTTAATCAAGGTTAACGCTGAAAAGTTTTCATTCCTGCCACGGAATTTTGACGCGGGCCCGATGCGGTCAAATTAAGGGAACCCCGAGTTCAGCAGTTCGTGCATCACGGTCCGACTGATAGAAAGCACGTCGCTGGCTTCGGTGATCGTGCATCA
>DATCBX010000040.1:0-4605 GCA_036511635.1 Acidimicrobiales bacterium
GAACAGCATCGCACCGCCCACGCCTTGAACGAGTCGCCAGAGTACGAGCCACAGCGCGCCCGCCGAGGCGTGGTATGGATCAATGGCCAACAGTATTGACGCGACCGTGAAGACAGCGAAGCCGAAGTTGAAGATCCGTACGCGACCGACGATGTCGCCGAGACGACCGAGACTGATGACGAGGACGGCCGTGATGAGGAGATAACCCATCAAGAGCCACAAGAGGTAGCCGGCGTTGCCGGGCGAGAGAGGGTTGATACCAATACCGCGAAAGATCGCGGGGAGGGAGATCAAGATGATCGAGGAGTTGACGACTGCCATAAAGACGCCCAACGTGGTGTTCGTCAGAGCGATCCATTTGTAGCGATCGGGGTGCGCCTCTTTGATCATCGACATCGAAATCTCCCATTTCCTAGGACTTTTACTTGCTTGACTACATGCAAGTATATGACTCAGGGCAGAGCGTTGCCGCAGCTTCTCAGTGAGGCTCCGCAAGACGCCTATATATACGTCGCTGCGTGACGTCGACTTTGACGATGAGAAGCTCCACGGTTAGCCTGACCTAAATGGAAGCCCAGAGCAGATGTTCACTGCCCGAGCATTTTGTCGTGCTCTAGATGACTACTTCTCATACCGCCACCGTTGACAAGTATCTTGAAGCGATTTACTGCATCGCGGCCGAAGGCGAGGTCGTGCGGCCCAGTCGTTTGGCCTACTGGCTCGCGGTCAGCGCTCCTACCGTCTCTGACGCCCTGCAGCGCCTGAAGCGTGATGGGTGGGTCGAGCTCGGAAAGGATCGCAGCGTCACGCTCACCGAAAACGGCGAACGCACCGCGACGGCGCTCATTCGACGCCACCGTATCTTGGAGCGCTGGCTCACCGACGTCCTTGGATTCGACTGGGCGACGGCTGACGTTGAAGCCGATCGGATCTCGTCGGCAATGTCTGACGAGGTGGTTGACCAACTCGACGTGACGATGGGTTCTCCCGCGACGTGCCCCCACGGCAACGTCGTGCCCGGTCGCGCCGCGCCCTACGGCGTGCTCGTGGCTCTTGCCGATTTGGAGCCCGGCACACCCGCCACGGTGCGAAGAATCTCCGAGGTCGCTGAACATGAAGCGCCCGCGTTGTTATCGATGCTGACCGAGCACTCAATAAAAGAGGGCAGTGAGGTGAAGATGACCGCGTCAACGCCGAAACGTCATGAGGTCGCCATCACCGTCGCGGGCGAGCCACTAACTCTCTCGATTGAAGCGGCGCAACTCATTTGGGTCGAAGCCCTCTAAAGGGCGGTAGAAGGTTATTCAATTGACCTCTGATTTTCCGAGTCCGATCAATCTTCTCGCTGCTCGTGCCGAGATATGTACGACGTACTTCGATTTCTTCCCAACGGCTCCGTTGAACACGTTGAGAAGCTCACCGAGAGCCGAGAGCCGAGAGCCGAGAGCGGACTAGGTCAGCGTCGCGTCGCATCAGGCTTGACGACACTCAAGTTTGTACAACACTTGACGTACGCTGAACGACGAGGATTGGCCTGGGCTTTTGAGGGATATTCGGCAGATTCTGCATATTTTGGTTTGTTAATCCTTCCATACAAATCACTAACCTAAACATCGTTTGTATGTGATAAAGTACAAACCGATGACAGAACCAGCGAAACGGGAACGAAAAGGGAATCCTAAGCGAGGGCAGTTCGCCACGGACGTGAGTCCTGAGTCCGGTGTCGAGTTACTTAGTGGGTTTCGAGAGCAGACGTCTTGGCCACGCCCGCATCAGACCGAATTGATGTGGACATCCGATCTGACGAGCTACCCACTTCCTCCGCAACGCGAGAGAAAGCCGTACCCGTACTTCTTGACGACACCGCCAAAGATCGCTCACGCAGACATTCTTCTGACGGGTGAGACGTCGACCCTTATTGAGGACGCGGCGCGAGCCGTTGAGCAACTCAATGCGTCCGTTGACGCCAATCACTATGAACTGGTGGCTTCGCCACTCCTGCGCGCGGAGGCCATTAGTTCGAGTCGCATCGAAGGCTTGAAGGCGAGTCATCGCTCCATCGCACAGGCCAGAGAGAATCCAGCTGCGGCAAAGACTGTGGCGAGAGAGATCGCTAACAGTGTCGCAGCGATGGAGGACGCGATTCAATTCGCAATCGAAGGACCATTAACGACCGAGGTCGTTAAGAAGATCCACGTCACGCTTGCACGAGGAACCGCTCTCGAGGTTTTCGGAGGAGAATTCAGAACGAAGCAAATCTGGATTGGGCCATCAAATCACGGACCATTCAACGCAGCGTACGTCCCACCGACACCTGATGCAGTCGATGGACTCATGGACGACCTCGTAGAGTTCGCCTCTCGAACGAATATTCCGGCGATTGCTCAAGCTGCAATCATTCATTCTCAGTTTGAGGCGATCCATCCGTTCGTTGACGGCAACGGTCGAGTTGGGCGAACGCTTATTCATGTGGTTCTTCGTCGTAGAGGTCTTTCGATGAGGGTCGTCCCACCAATAAGTACGGTTCTTGCCGCGAGGAGAGATGATTACATCGCGTCGCTTGCTGCCTACCAACAACGAGGAGAAGTCAACCAATGGGTAGCGCATTTCGCCCACGCGACTGCTGAATCGGCTACTCGCGCAGAGGATCTACGTTCCGACATCTCAGCGATGGTGAGCGAATGGGGTACTCGTATTGGTAGACGACAAACCGGATCATCCGTCGAGAAGCTGATCAACGTTTTAGTTCAACACCCCATCGTTAGCGCAGAGACTGCCGCTAAGAGACTAGGTATCACGGAAATTGCGGCGCGCCGAGTTCTCGGCCGCTTCGAAGAGGCAAAGATCATTCGCCAAATGACGGACGGTCGACGCAATCGAGTGTGGGCGGCCGATGAAGTCTTTGATCTACTTGACTCGTTTGAGCATGGGATTGCCTCAGAAGGTGATGGGCGAGCGAAGGCGCCGACGCGTCATCGCAGAGAAAAGTAGTTAGTAGCGTAAGACACGGAGTTCGGTCATACCCGTTCTCAACGTCGAAGAAGCGGTGAGTGCTGACTACACGATCGGCACTGTCACGTAGTGCTCGTGAGATCTCACAACTCTTCGTGCTGGGGGCCGCAGTTCGTACTTATGTTGTCTGACTTACACGTGGCGCAAAGGAGAATGAGCTTGCGACACACCAGATTGGCGCAGTTATAAAACTTGCTGGTTGGTTCGTCGCATCGTTCGCATCGATCGAGCGTGACGGCTTCGTCGCTGAACTCATGGTTCATACGATTGTCGAATATGTAGAGCGAGCCCTCCCAAAGTCCGCGATCCCCGAACTCTTCGCCGTAGCGCACGATGCCACCGTCGATTTGGTAGACCTCGCTGAAGCCGCGATTCTTCATGACCGAAGAGAGGACCTCGCAGCGAACGCCACCGGTGCAGTACGTGACGACCGGACGGTCCTTCAGATGGTCATACTTACCGCTGTCGATCTCGCGAACAAAGTCACGCGTTGCTTTCACGTCGGGCACGATCGCGTTTTTGAATCTGCCGATCTTCGCTTCAAAAGCGTTACGGGCGTCAAAGAAGACCACCTCGTCGCCACGCTCCGCGACTAATTGATTTACTTCGAAAGGTTTAAGGCGCTGTCCGCCGCCGATGACGCCAAGCGCGTCGACCTTGAGTTCACCGGGCGCGCCAAAGGTCACGATCTCGTCGCGCACTCGAATTCGAAGTCGAGGGAAATCGTCGCCGGACCCTTCGGACCACTTGAAGTCGATGCGTTTAAATCCCGGATACTCCTTGGTCTGTTTGATGTATTTCTTGATTGCCGACATGGAGCCGCCAAGGGTGCCATTGATGCCGTGAGGAGAAAGAAGGATTCGACCTTTGAGATCGAGACTCTCGCACAGCGCGCGTTGCCAGAGGAGGACCGCGTCGAGGTCGTCGAGCGGCGTAAAGCAGTAGTAGAGAATGACCTTTTGGGGTTCCACGCCACAATTTTAATCGCTCCCGTCGGTGACCTCTCAGCGCTCACTAGAGCTCAGGGCCTGGTGGCAACTCGTTCATTTAATGAACATTTTGACCTCGACGCCGGTATTCATTAGTACAGCCTGAATGTGGGCATGAATCAATGACGACGTGAAAGGAGTCCCGATGGCCACTTATTCATCATTGAAGACTCGCGTGGAAATGAGCAGTGTCTTTGGTCTTCGACTGTCCGTCGTGGTACTGGTCGCTCTAGCGACACTCGCGATTCCTGTCGCGAGTGCTTCCGGTGCGGGAACAACCTCCTTGCGGTCAGTAAGGGCTCCGGGATTCGCCGGCGCCTTAGCGACAAGTTCTTCCAAGTCGCTCTACTTGTTGACCTCGGAGAAGAGCGCCGCTCTCAAGTGCACTGGAGCGTGTCTTTCCAATTGGTTACCGCTGCTCGTAAGAGACTCCGTGGCGAGGATTACGCTCGAAACGGGTGTCAAGGGAACGGTTGGCTTCGTCGCGAGAGGTGCCAAAATGAAGCAAGTGACGTATAACTCGTACCCCGTGTACACGTACGTGGGTGACAGTGGCGCCCGAGGAAGTAGTGGAGAGGGTCTCGTCTTCAAGGGAGGCACGTGG
>DATCBX010000041.1:0-17244 GCA_036511635.1 Acidimicrobiales bacterium
CGCGGTCATCCTCGCCACGGGCGCAAAATCGTTGATGTTAAACGTGCCCGGCGAACTTGAGTTCCTCAGCCACGGACTCTCGACCTGCGCGACGTGCGACGGTTTTTTCTTTCGCGGCCAGGACATTGCCGTGGTGGGCGGAGGCGACTCCGCCCTCGAAGAGGCACTGTTCCTCACTCGCTTCGCCTCGAGTGTCACGGTGATTCATCGTCGTGACTCGCTTCGTGCCTCCAAGATCATGCAAGAGCGCGCACTCGCGCACGAGAAAATCCGTTTCGCGTGGAACACTCAAGTCACCGAAGTCATTGGTGAGAGCAAGGTCATGGGACTAAAAGTTAAGGACACGCTGACCGATGAGCCCAGAGTGCTCCTCGTGACTGGCGTCTTCGTCGCGATTGGGCACGTTCCCAACACCACCCTTGTCATGGACTCGGTCGAACTCCACGATCACGGCTACGTGCGCACGGGCCCAGGTTCGTTCACCAATGTCGACGGTCTCTTCGCTGCAGGCGACGTGCAGGATGAGGTCTACCGCCAGGCCGTCACCTCGGCTGGATCAGGCTGTATCGCCGCGATTGACGCTGAACGGTGGCTCGAAGCGCAAGGAATTTGAGCGCCGCTCGCTAAGGTGGTTGACGCGACGCCGGCGAAGGCGTTTGAGGAGGAAGTAATGAGCGAGAACATCACAACCCTGACTGACGCTACGTTCGACGAGGTCATTGGTTCATCAGAAAAGCCAATTTTGGTTGACTTCTGGGCCGAGTGGTGTGGACCGTGCAAGATGATTGCTCCCATCCTTGAAGAGTTCGCCACCGAGCAATCCGACAAGTTCGTCATTGGCAAGTTGGACGTTGACGTCAACGTCGCAACCGCCACCAAGTTCTCAGTCATGAGCATCCCAACACTGTTGCTGTTCAAAGACGGCGAAGTGATTGCTCGACTCGTGGGTGCCAAGCCCAAGGGCGCACTCTTGCAAGAGATCACCTCGAGCTTGTAGTTCGCCTGAGTTTCGAACCACTCCGCCCTGGCGACACGGGCCAACGCGTTCGTGAGTTAAACGTCCGATTGGCGGCGCTCGCGCTCGTCACCACTAACGAGCGTGGTGACGACTACGACGCGGAAACCGTTGCCCTCGTCGAAGCCTTTCAACGCTCACGCGGACTCCCTCTTACCGGTGTCGTCGACCTCACGACCTGGGAGCGACTCGACGAGGCGCGCTGGCAACTCGGACAGCGACTCTTGTTTAATACTCGACCGTATTTACGCGGTGACGACGTGGCCGAACTTCAGGTCCTCCTCGCCCAACTCGGCTTTAACCCAGGCAGAATCGACGGCATCTTTGGTCCACGCACCGACACCGCACTGTGCGAATTTCAAAGCAACCGCGCGCTCGAAACGAGTGGCGCCTTAACCAAAGAAACGTTGCAGGAGCTCACGCGCGTTCGCGCGACGAACGCTGGTCGAAGTCTGGTTACCGACGCACGCGATTTGGCGGGGTTCAATCCCTTAGCGATGGGATCAGTGCTGCTCTGTGGCGAAGGATTCCTCGCGAATGCTCTCGCATCGTCACTCACGAGTTCCCCCTCGGTCCACGTGCTGCTCGACAAGTCGCACGAGGAGTCAGCCGACTTTGCCAACGCTCACGACGTGGCGCTGGTGTTGTCGTTTCAAGCACTCGACCACGTTGAAGGTATCCATTTGCACTACTGGGCCAGTTACTTAACCCATTCGAGGCGCGGCGAGCTCCTTGCGAGTTCTCTCGCTTCTTCCTTGGCGCAACTGCCTGAAGGGCCGCGTGTCGAGGTCACGGGAATGGCACTACCGATTCTTCGAGAAACCAAGATGACCACGGTCCACGTCGAACACGGCAACGTCGCTGAACAGGTACTTCACCCAGTCATCACGGCTTTAGAGGGTCTCGTGACGCAAGTTATCCACAGATCAGAGTAGAAATACCTTTTCAAAGTCGGGTAATTGAAGGCAAATACCCCGTAATTCGCTGATAATCGAAGTAACCCACAACTTCATCCACAACTTGGGGAAAACTTCAACGAGAGGGTTAACTTGAAGGTTAAGCCTATTTCGGTTTGGCAATGGCGCTGTAGAGACGTTCGAGATCGTCGAGGTCCGCAAAATCAATGATTATGCGACCGTTTCGCCCTTTGAGATCAACGTGCACCCGGGTATCGAGATAACTCTCGAGGAGTTCCTCTAACTCGGCCACACTCGCGTCAGGTACGGGACGAAGGCGAGGAGCACCGTCAGGCGCCTTGGCCGTTGCTTCAGCGGCGGGCGCGGGCTTGGGCTCGAGAAAGGCTTTCACCGCTTCCTCCGTTGCTCGCACCGAAAGCTCATTCTTCACCACGCGCGCAACCAGGGTCGATTGAGCGTCGGGATCACTGATAGCGAGGAGGGCCCTTGCGTGACCAGCCGTGATCTGTGACGACGCGAGAGCACTCTGGGCCGTGTCACCTAACTGCAAGAGTCGTAACGTGTTCGTAACATTTGCTCTGCTCTTGCCGACGCGTTGCGCAACCTGGTCGTGCGTGAGGTCGAAGTCATCGACGAGCTGCTGATACGCCGCTGCTTCTTCTAGTGCGTGCAGGTCAACTCGATGCAAATTCTCAACGACTGCTTGCTCTAAAGAGAGTCGGTCGTTGACGTCGTCTTGGAGAAGTACGGGTACCACTTCAAGCTTGGCAATGACGGCAGCTCGCCAGCGACGCTCGCCAGCAATGAGTTCGTACTTGTCAGGTTCGCCCTCAACCGGACGAACGATGATGGGTTGAAGCACGCCGAGTTCTTGAACTGACGCGGCCAAGGTCTTCAGACTTTCATCGTTGAAGATCTTTCGTGGTTGAAACTTGTTCGGTCGAATTGACTCAACCGGAACCATGCGTAATGGGCCCGAAGGTTGTCCTTCAGTAGGTGCGTCACTCGACGCTGAACCTGTGTCGGGGATGAGGGCTCCAAGTCCCTTGCCTAAACCTGGTTTTCTAGCCATTTAAGATCTCCTCTGCTAACGCTCGGTACGCCTTCGCGCCCTTGGATGTTGGATCAAAGACAGTGATGGGCTGTCCAAATGATGGAGCTTCAGCCAGTCGAACTGTGCGTGGAATCACGGTCTTGCACAATTCGTTCTCGAAGTGTTTCTTAACTTCCTTAGCCACGTCCGTGGAGAGGGTATTGCGAGCGTCGTACATGGTCAATACAACCTTGGTGATTCGAAGTTCCGGATTGAGGTTCTTCTGCACCAGGTCGACGATTCGCTGGAGTTGAGTTAATCCCTCCAGAGCGTAGAACTCGGTCTGGACGGGAACCAGGATGTCCGTCGCTGCGGCAAAGGCGTTGATTGTAATAAGTCCCAAAGATGGGGGACAGTCGATAAAGACATAGTCAAAGTCCCCCTCAACCGATTTGAGGGCGCGCTTTAGACGGAGCTCGCGGGAGATCACCGAGGTGAGTTCCTGCTCGACGCCTGCGAGATCGAGAGTGGCAGGAGCAACGAAAAGATTATTAAACCCGGTCGGCTCAACGATATCCACCATGGGGACGTCGTTCAGGAGGACGTCATACACCGATCGCTCGAATTGGCGGCCGTCGACGCCAAGGCCCGTCGTGGCGTTTCCCTGGGGGTCTAGGTCAACGACAAGAACTCGCTTACCCCGTTCGGCCAGTGCGGCGCCTAAGGAAGTCGTCGTCGTGGTCTTTCCGACTCCCCCCTTTTGGTTGGCTACAGCAAAAATCCTCATTGTGCTGGCGTCCGCCATGAGCCTCTTCCCGACCTAAATAACATACCGACACTGCGTCGAACCACTGCCATTCAACTCGGTTTTCATGGATTCGTCAAGTACCAATGTTTCACGTGAAACATTACGCCTCAGGTTTGGCTGTGTTTCACGTGAAACATTGAGTGGTGAAAAGGGAATGAATTGCATGGGTTTCAAACGGTGGACTGACGCCCAGTCCCTACATCGATGCAGATTGTTTCACGTGAAACATCAGAAAATAGGCTCCTTCTTGGGAGTTCCGGAAGCTCTCGGGTATTCCCGAGCCGTCGGGCTCACCTTAACGAGGACTTCGTAGCGACGCAAATTGTTTCACGTGAAACATCAGAAAAGAGGCTTCTTCTTGGGAGTTCCGGAAGCTCTCGGGTATTCCTGAGCCGTCGGGCTCACCTTAACGAGGACTTCGTAGGCTGTTCCATAGCGCGAGCGACCCTGCGCTTCTAATCCCAACAGAGCGAGACCGGTGGTATTCCAGCGTTCTTCCGTACGTTCAGTGGGGGGTTCGGAGACAATTAGGACTCCCCCAACTTTCAGGAATCGAACGGCACACTCGGCCGTTACGGCCGGAGGGCCGAAAGACCGTGACGTCACTAGGTCGAATTGCTCGTCAAATTCGGGCCAGCGAGCTGCGTCCTCTGCTCTGGCGGTGACAACTATCCCATTCCCGGGAGCTCCCAAAAGTTCCAGCGCCTCTTTCAGGAAGTTGCTCCTCTTCTCCATGGAGTCCAGGAAAACCTCGTGGCAAGCCCAACGATCGAGCAATACCAGGCCGGGCAATCCTCCTCCACTGCCAAGGTCGAGGAGTGAAGTTGGGGGAGAGGGCCTAATTGCCTCCCAGCACAGAGCAAAGCCTTCAGCGTGAGCGATCTGGGGTTCAATGGGCTGAGGGCCTAAAAAACCCCGCGCCCTCGATTCCTCGAGAGCGCGGGGTAACCAATCTAAGTTCATGATGCAATTATGCCGGAGCGACCACCACGAAGCGTCGAGGGTCCTCGCCCTCCGAACGGGTCACGACAGTGTCGCTCTCGGTCAGAGCGTCGTGGACTGCCTTGCGGTCAGCGGCGGACATGGGCTCCAGAGCCCTCTCCTCACCGGTCTCGACTACTTCTTGGGCAACTTGTTGGGCAAAACGACCGAGAGCCGCTACTCGGCGCTCGCGATACTGAGCAACGTCAACCAGGATGCGATCGGTGCGACTTGGACTCTTGGACTGAACCACGGTGCGCGTCACTTCTTGTAACGCCTGGAGTGTTGTGCCACGAGGCCCAACGAGAACACCAAGCTCGGTCGGAGGGTTCGCGTTAACCGAGAGTTCAACGGTCTCTTCGTCGAGCTCCTTCACCGTCACGTCGGCCGTCACGTCCATCGACGCCAGAAGTCCCACCAGGAACTCCTTCGCGATAGCTCCTTGTTCGGCAAGTGAAATACCCTCCGCCATACTGTCCTCCTTGGTTGGACTCTTTACAGACTGTTGATTCCTCGTAGTTGAGGGTTGACGCGTAGAACTCTTCGCTCGTTCCCGGCGAGGTTCGCCTTCAGACTTCGCTTCAGGACGAGGCTTGTCACTTCGACCGTCCGCGCTACGCGGACGTTCTGGACGATCGCCAGATCGACGAGATCGCTTAGGACGAGGACCGCTCGGGCGCACTCGGGCACGCACGCGCGCCTCACCACGAACTCGTCCGAAGAGACCAGCCTTTGGTTCTTCGACGACTTCGACTTCAGCGTCGTCTCGATGTACACCTAAATGAGCGAGTGCTCGATCCATAGCTTCATCAACGGTTTTTCCTGTGGTTTCTACCCATTCCATGGGTTAAGCCTTTCTTTTGCGCTTCGCTTTTGAGCGAGGCTGACTTTGAGGTTTTGGGGCCGGACGTGGCTGGCTCTTCGATTGCTTATTCGTGTTCGCTTGATCAGGACGCTTGAAAGTTGAAGGTTTGGGATTCTTCTCTTTAATTGGCAACTTCTCGGACTCAGACTCTCCAGCTGGGGGAATCTCTCGAGGGCCGTCCCAGGCTTCCTTGGAGCGACCATCTTCCTTCTCTTCGTCAGATCGATTGATAACGTATTGAGTTAATATACGAATGCATGTAGAAATAATCATGTAAACCACGACAGCTGCTGGGATTACAAGATAGAAGTATGCAAAAACAATCGGAAGAATTCGTTGCATCGTCTGTTGCTGGCTTGGTACAACCTGGCCTTGCCTCTTGTTACGGCTGTTCATGGTCGCCATTTGGAAGTACTGCAAGCCGACCGCGATAACGACGAAGACGAAGAAGGGGAGCGCCCTAAGGAACGTACCGTGAATCGAAATCGGGAATGGCTTCAGGCTGAGGTCCATGCCCCACGTATTTAGTTGCCCGACCGAATGGACGAGGTCGTGGTACATCCTCGAGCTCTTGGGGATGTAACGCGGATGCGCCGAAATCTTGCCCGCGACCGACGTCTGCGTAAACGTTAAACCCTTGATAACACTGTAAAGAATGAAGAGGAATGGGGCCTGCAACAGGAGTGGGAGGCAACCACCCAGTGGGTTCACGCCCTCCTCTTTGTAGAGTTTCATCAACTCGTCGTTCATGAGTTGACGATTTTCTGGACCCTTGTACTTCTGCTGCAACTTCTTGATCTCGGGTTGAAGCTTCTGCATTGCCTTCATCGAGCGTGTGCTCTTAACCGTGAAGGGGGTCAAAATACCCATGATGATCACGGTTAACAGGGCAATGGACACCGCGTAGTTGGGTATAAATCTGTACAACTCGGCCATAATCCACCCAATGAGGTGGAAGAGTGGCTGGAAAATACTGCCAACGGCGTGCGTAATAGAACTCATGGATTGGAACTCCTAGTCAGCTTGGGTTCTGGAACAAGATCGATGCCGTGAGGTCCAAAGGGGCGACAACGAAGTAGTCGCCGTGCAGCGAGCAGCGAGCCCTTCGAGGCCCCATGCGTCGCGATCGCTTCAGCGGCGTAGTGCGAGCACGAAGGATAGAAACGACAGGGCGCCTGGCGTCCAGTGGTCAGTCGCTGGTACGTGACAATCAGACCCAAAAGTGTGCGCGAGGCCCACGTTGAATCAGGAAGCGTTGGCTCTGCCAAGGGCTTGCTGGAGGTGGTGGTGGAGTTCTTCATAAGAAAGGTTTCCTGACTCAAAACCGCACCTGATCAGGTAACTGCCAGGTAGTGGTTGAGGGTTGAGGTCATCAATAAGTGCTCTGAGTCGCCGGCGGATTCTGTTACGGACAACCGCGTTTCCGACCTTTCGACTAATCGCGTACGCCACGTTCACCGAACTCTCATCAGTCGATACCATTACGAAACTGATTCGTAATGGGCCGCTCTGACCTCGCCCAGTAGGTGTCGCGAAGAGTGCGAACTGCCGGCGGGTACGGACCCGACCGGGCACTCTGGCTAGACCGTCAATTGGTGACGGCCCTTGTTGCGACGGGCCTTTAGGACAGCACGACCGGCACGGGTGCGCATACGCGCGCGAAAACCGTGTGTCTTGGCTCTTTTCCTCTGGTTTGGCTGATAAGTACGCTTCACAAAATCCTCTTCTCAAAATATGCTCTGCGCTTCGCGGTACCCCCTGGGGGTCGCTGGCGCGCCACAGCGTGCAATCTTACCCCACGGACCGTGGAGCCCCGGCGGGGTGCAGTAAATAGGTGTAGGGTGACTCTCCCTGTCTGAGAATCAGTCGTTTCTCCTGGAGAATCGCTTGTGGATAATGTCAGAGTTGATCTGTGGAGGAACATAGTGCAAAGTGGTGAGGAGATTTGGACAGCGCTACGCGACTCCTTACGCGGCAACGCTTCTGAGGCCGTTTGGGCTGCTGGTCTCAGCACACTTCGCCTTGTGGATTACCACGACAACGAGCTCGTCATCGGTGCGCCGAATCAAATTCAGCTTCTTCGCGTGCAACAACGTTATTTGCCCTTCATAACCGAACAGGCAACGCAACTCGTTGGTCACCAAGTCCAAGTGTCACTCACGATCACCGATTCGTCGAACGACGTCGCACTGGATGAACCCGTCACCGAGCTTGTTGAAGCGACGCCCGCCGTAAGGCTCTCGCCAAGTGTTGATCAACCCGCACGACTCGATCCCCGAATGACTTTTGATTCCTTCGTTCCCGGACCGTCGAATCGCTTGGCCTTCGCCGCCGCTCAGTCAGTCGCTGAAACTCCTGGTCGGGCTTATAACCCTTTGATGATCTACGGGAATTCGGGCCTCGGCAAGACGCACCTTTTGCACGCCATTGGTAACTACGTCCAGGAGAACTACCCAGGACGCAAAGTTCTCTACGTGTCCACCGAGACCTTCCTTAACGACTTCATTCGAGCGATCCAAACACGCACGCAGCTTTCACTCCATGAGCGTTACCGCGAAAACGACGTATTGCTCATCGACGACATTCAGTTCATGGAGACCCGTGGCGAAACATTCCACGAGGAGATTTTTCACACGTACAACGCTTTACACGGCGAGGGTAAGCAGATCGTGTTGACCTCTGATCGCTCTCCTCGCGACCTCGCAGGACTCCAGGAGCGATTCCGCTCTCGTCTCCTCCAAGGTCTCGTGACCGAGATTGACCAACCTGACCTAGAGACGCGTATCGCGATTCTTCGATCGAAGTCCGAGCGCGAAGGGATTGCCCTGCCCGACGACGTCGCTGAGTGGATCGCCCAGAGGGTCCGTGACAACATCCGAGAGCTCGAGGGGTCAATCACCATGTTGCGCGCTTTCGCCAATCTTCGCCAAGAGCCCATCACTCTTGAACTCGCCAAAGCCCACCTGACCAGCTTGGGCCACGAGCAAGTCATTTTGAAACCGGAGACCATCTTGATGGTGGTTTCAGACTTCTACGGTCTCACTGTTGAAGAAGTCCGAGGCTCAAAACGACTTCGTCCTCTCGTTCACGCGCGCCACGTAGCCATGTACCTCATTCGCGACATGTTAAATAACTACTCCTACCCCATGATCGCGCGCATTTTCGACGGGCGTAATCACACGACCGTTATTAGTGGCGTAGAAAAGATCAAGGAGCAACTGACCTCTAATCCTGAGATGCTTTCGCAGATAAATCAATTAAAACGTCGTCTTCAAGGAGAGAATTAAGAACTTAACTATGTGCGCAACCTTGTGGTCGGCCTGTTGATTGTGAGTTGACAAGTGGTGAGTACTCCACATCACCTCAGGGTTGAAGAATGAGGGTTGAAGGAGTTATTCACAACACTGTGGGTAGAGTGAAACCCTCAAACTCCTTCCTCATCAGGGATGTTTAAACGCAACACACATAGACACACCCCTACTACTACTAAGACTTCTACACATTGAAAAACACACCGTAATCTCAGTACCAAAGAAAGGCAGACCTATGAAGTTCAAATCAGAGCGCGACATTCTCGTCGAGGCCCTCACCGCGGCGAGTCGTGTAGTCGCTACTCGACTCATCGGCGCCTCATCAGGCATACTGCTTACGCTTAACGGAAATCAACTGACGGTTACCGGTACTGACCTTGACATCACCGCACGCACCACTGTTGACGTCATTGGACTCGAAGACGGTTCGACTGTCGTACCAGCACGCCTCATCGTTGACGCCGTTCGTTCGCTTGAAGCGGGCGCAGTAACGGTCTCGAGTGGGGAGGAGACCGTCGAGATCTCATTAAGTCGCGCCAAATTTTCCCTACGAACATTCGCGGTCGCTGACTATCCAAAACTTCCACCCGTCTCCGGGCCAGTTACGACAATTGCTGCGTTAGATCTCATTCAGGGACTTAACCAAGTAGTGCGTGCAGCGGCTAATGACGACGCACGGCCTCTCCTCACCGGAATACTTTTTACGACTGAAGACGGAACACTGCGTCTCATCGCTACCGACTCCTACCGGCTCGCCGTGCGCGACGTTCCCGGAGTCCAAGGACTCAGTGGCACTCAGGACCTACTGGTCCCAGCGCGAGCACTGCAAGAGTTACAACGTGCCGCGTCAGCATTGTCGAGTGACGCTGAAATTGGCGTGACCCTAAGTGACGCCGAGATCTGCTTCGTGGTGGGCAACACGAGTATCGCTTCGAGACTTATTGACGGTAACTACCCCTCAGTGTTGCAACTCATTCCTGCGAGCTATCCAAATCAGTTGCGCATTGCTAAAGACACACTGCTCACCTCTCTCAAGCGCGCGAAACTGCTCGCGAAGGACTCGACGTCGTCGGTGCGGCTCACCATGAAGGATCGCAACGTAGAGATTCGCACCCAGAGCCACGACGCGGGTGACGTTGAAGACAACGTCGACGCGGACTACACCGGTGAAGAGATGACAATCGCCTTCAATCCTGGTTTTTTGATTGACGGTGTCGAAGCTGTTCCGGGTGATGAAGTGGTCTTGGAGATGTCGGACTCGGTTCGTCCAGCCATGGTTCACGGCGTCGAAGACATTCGTTTTCGCTACTTGCTCATGCCTGTTCGAGTTCAGTAGCTGAGACCGTCGTGGGTCTCCACGAACTTACACTTCGAAACTTTCGGCTCTTCAGTGAGTTCTCCTTCGTTCCCGACCCCGACGCCGTGACGGTTTTTCTTTCGCCCAACGGCACTGGGAAGACATCGGTCCTCGAAGCGGTGAATGCACTCGCGACCGCGTCCTCATTTCGAACGAACGCGGCAAGTGACATGATTCGCAACAAAGAGTCAACGGCCGAGGTGCACGGCGTCATCTACCAGCGCGAACGTCGAGTTCAAGTTGACCTCACCCTTACGAGAGGCGTTCGTAATACCACGAAGAGGATGCTCGTCAATGGACAACGCCCTCGATCAAGAGCCGAGCTTTCAGAAGCGTTACCTCTAACGGTCTTCACTCCCGAGGGTGTGGACGTCGTACGTGGAAGCCCAGAACATCGCCGCACGTATCTGACGAACTTGCTTACCGACGTCGAGCCAACGACCGGAGAACTGATCGAGCGTTTTAACCGAGTGTTGAGTCAACGCAACGCCTTACTGCGCGCACTCGAAGGCAATCGTCCGTCATCAACACAGCAGAGCGAACTCGAACTTTGGACAAGCGAATTTTGTGGCGTCAGTCAAGAACTGTTGTCGCATCGTGTTGCGCTGCTCGCACAGCTTTCGCCTATTGTCACTCGGTTCTATCAAGAGCTTGCGGAGAACTCGAACGAAGTAACCGTCACCTACGAACAGTCGTGGTCCGATCTGCTGAGTGACGCGCTTAACGCTTCGTTCAACGACGAACGCTTTCGTGGGTACACAATTGTTGGACCGCACCGTGACGACGTTGCGCTGGCCTTAGACGGTCGCGACGCGCGGCGTCAAGCTTCTCAAGGTGAGCAGCGTTCACTCGCCCTGGCGCTACGACTCGCTGGTCATGAACTCGTTCGACTTCGTCGAGGCGTTGACCCACTCCTCCTCCTCGACGACGTCTTCAGTGAACTCGATCCGGTACGAAGTCATCGACTTTTGGGCCTTTTGCCAGCTGGCCAGACGTTGGTAACGACCGCGTCACCGTTGCCCAGCGGCCTCTCGCCAGCAGCAGTAATTGACCTCACGGTCGTGTTGTCGTGAAACGGCGTGATGACGAGCCCGCGGTCCTAGGTGAACTTCTCAACACTCTCGCGGGGCGCCTTCGCAGAGTCGACCTTCGGTTGATTGACGAAGCGCGTGCCCTCTGGCCGACCGTTGTGGACGCGGTGATTGCCGAACACTGTCGCGTTGAACTTATTAAGGACGGCGTGTTGATCGTGAGTGTTCCTTCGGGCGCATTCGCGCAACGTGTGGTGTCGCAAAGCCCGTCAATTTTAGAGGGATTTTTAGTACTCGGAACAAGTGCGCCGACGTCACTAAAAACGGTGGTGAAGTAGTCCAAAAAAGTCGCTGAAACACACGTTCATGATGACCGTTTTTGGTCGAAAGTCACAGTGTGTCGGGTAGGATGGAGCCGTCAATTTATTGACGTCACGGGTGCGAAAAGCGCCACAATTTTTGAATTGAAAGGATTCCTTAGTGGCCGAAAAGACCAAAGGATCTGCTAGTTACGGCGCTAGTGACATCACCGTTCTTGAAGGTCTCGAACCAGTACGAGTTCGACCCGGAATGTACATCGGTTCTACTGGCCCCGCGGGCCTACACCACCTCATTTGGGAGGTAGTGGACAACTCCGTCGACGAGGCAATGGCTGGCTATTGCACCCGTATTGACGTGACGTTGTTGGCTGACGGTAGCTGTCGCGTTGTGGACGACGGTCGAGGGATTCCTGTCGACGAACACCCCCAGTACAAGGGAAAATCTGCTGCGGAAGTTGCCCTCACGATGCTTCATGCCGGAGGAAAATTCGGTGGAAACGGCTACAAAATTTCAGGTGGACTACACGGAGTAGGCATCTCGGTTGTCAACGCACTCTCGACCGATCTATTGCTGGAAATCGATTTGAATGACAATCATTACGAGCTGATGTTCAAAGACGGTGGCAAGCCTCAGGGCAAGCTCAAGGTCACCGGTCCAGCGCCGCGCGGTCGTACGGGCACGACGGTTACCTTCACGCCAGACCCGACGATCTTTGAAGACGTGGAGTTTCGCGCACAGACCGTCATCGAGCGCTTGCAGATCATGGCTTTCTTAAACCGTGGCTTGGAGATTCGATTTACAGACGAACGCAAGGATCACGAAGCGAAGGAAACCTTTAAGTACAACGGCGGCATCGTCGACTACGTGCGCCACCTCAACAACACCAAAGAATCCTTATTCCGTAAGGTGGGCTCTTTTGAGCAGGTGGAGGAGACACAGGAAGTCGAGATCGCCTTCCAGTGGAATACCGGGTACTACGAAAGCATCTACTCCTTCGCGAACGGCATTTCGACAATTGAAGGTGGTATGCACGAAGAGGGGTTCCGTAAAGCCCTCACTAACGTGATTAACCGCTACGCCAGAAAACGGAACCTTCTCAAAGAGAAGGAAGAGAATTTTAAGGGCGAAGATATTCGTGAAGGCCTCACGGCCATTGTCTCAGTGAAGTTGCGCGATCCTCAGTTTGAGGGTCAAACCAAGGGCAAGCTCGGAAACGTCGCTATTCGCTCGCTCGTGGAGCGCGCGACAAATGAGAAGCTCGCTGAGTGGCTCGAAGAGAACCCACGCGAAGGTAGCCAGATAGTCGCCAAGTCGATTTCCGCTTCCCGGGCACGCATGGCGGCTCAGGGTGCCCGCGATCTCACTCGTCGAAAGAGCGCTCTCGACGGCGCGGGACTACCGGGAAAGCTCGTGGACTGCTCGTCGAATGAGCCGCGCGAGTGCGAGCTCTTCATTGTTGAGGGCAACTCCGCCGGAGGCTCCGCGAAGGACGCGCGCAATCCTCGTAACCAAGCAATTCTGCCCATTCGCGGGAAGATCTTGAACGTCGAAAAGGCTCGTTCGGACAAAATTCTTAAGAACACCGAGATTCAAGCGCTTGTTTCGGCGATTGGCGCTGGTGTTGAGGCCGACTTCGACCTTTCGAAGATTCGTTACGACAAGATCATTTTGCTTGCGGACGCGGACGTTGACGGTAGTCACATTCGTACGTTGTTGTTGACGTTCTTCTTTCGACAGATGACCGATCTGGTGAACAGCGGCCACGTCTACGTTGCTCAGCCACCGCTTTACTCAACATTGGTGGGTAAGGAGAAGGTGTACCTGCGAGACGACGCCGCGAAGGACATCTTTCTGGCCGAACGCCCTGACCACAAGAACGACTTCCAACGTCTAAAGGGTCTGGGCGAGATGGACTTCGATGAATTGCGCGACACGACAATGGACGCCACGAAGCGCGCGTTGCTGCAGATCACCGTGGAGCAAGCGGCGCTCGCTGATGAAGTTTGTTCGATCCTCATGGGTGACGACGTTCCACAACGTCGTCATTTCATTCAAACCAACGCGAAGGACATTCGTTTCCTAGACATCTAGGAGCAGGAGAGTTATGGCACGCACTACTAAAGGCTCGGGCGCCTCGACACCCCCACCCACGCCACCCGGTGACGAAGTGGTTGGCTACGTCGAACCCATTGAGATCAACTTGGAGATGGAGCGCTCGTTCCTCGAGTACTCCATGTCGGTCATTGTTTCTCGTGCCCTGCCAGACGTCCGGGACGGACTTAAGCCCGTGCACCGCCGCATTCTTTATTCGATGTTCGACCAGGGTCTTCGCCCCGATCGTCCTTTCGCGAAGTGCGCGAAAGTGGTTGGCGACGTTATGGGTACGTACCACCCGCACGGTGACAGCGCGATCTACGACGCCATGGTCCGCATGGTGGTTGACTTTTCGATGCGTCACCCCCTTATAAGCGGCCACGGCAACTTCGGTGGTACTGGACCCGACGAGGGCGCGGCCGCGATGCGCTACACGGAGTGTCGCTTAGCCCCCTTGGCTCTCGAGATGCTCGACTCCATCGACGAAGAGACGGTCGACTTCTACGCGAACTACGACAACTCGACTCAGCAACCTACCGTCTTGCCCTCAAGGTTCCCCAACCTTCTCGTGAATGGCTCGCAGGGTATTGCCGTGGGAATGGCCACCAAGATTCCTCCCCATAACTTGGGAGAAGTTATTGACGCGACGCTCCACTTGCTCGCTAACCCTGAGGCGACTCCCGATGATCTCATGAAGTTTGTCAAGGGTCCCGACTTTCCGACGAAAGCTCAAATCCTCGGTCGCCAAGGCATCTTGGACGCGTACCGCACGGGTCGAGGTTCGATCAAGTTACGCGCTGTCGCCGAAATCGAGGAGACCAACAGGGACACCCGCATCATCGTCACCGAGTTCCCCTACGAAGTCTCGGTTGAGTCGATTGAAGAGAAGATCTACGACCTCGTAAAGAGCGGCGAGCTCGAGGGCATCGCCGCGGTGCAGAACGACTCGGCTGGGCGTCAGGCTCGTCTCGTCATTCGTCTCAAGCGCGACGCTAACGCCAACGTCGTCTTGAACAAGCTCTACAAGAACACTTCGCTCCAGACGACTTTTTCAGTGAATATGTTGGCGCTGGTAGACGGCGTACCTCGTACGTTGAACTTGGCTCAAGCCCTCACCCACTACATTGCTCACCAAGTCGATGTTGTAACGCGGCGTACCGAGTTCCGTCTTCGCAAAGCCGAGGCTCGTGCGCACATCGTCGAAGGGCTCTTGAAAGCCATCGACATGTTGGACCTGGTTATCGCGACCATTCGAGGATCCGACGACCGTTCCGCTGCGCGCGTGGCCTTGATGGCGGCGCCGTTCAGTTTTAGTGAAGAGCAAGCGAACCACATTTTGGACATGACGCTTGGACGTCTCACGCGTCTCGGTCGGACTGAGCTCGAAGACGAGATGAAGAAGCTTCGTGAGACCATTGCGGACCTGCAGTCAATCCTGTCGAATGAGGCAAGACTTCGCACTGTAATCAGCGAAGAGATCACCGTACTGCGTAACAAGTACGCCGACGAGCGCGTGACGCAGATAGTGAACGACCCGGGCGAGTTGGGTGTCGAAGACCTGATTCAAGACGAAGAGATCGTCCTCACCATGACGCGCGCCGGCTACGTGAAGTCAGTTGCGGCCGATGCCTTTCGAACGCAAGGCCGCGGTGGGCGAGGCGTGCGAGGCGCGACGCTTAAGGACGAAGACTTCGTCGAACAGATCATTCATACGACGACGCTCGCGCACCTGCTGCTGTTCTCAAACCGCGGACGAGTCTTTCGCCTTCGCGGTCACGAAATCCCAATGAAAGAACGCACCGCTAAGGGAACGGCTGTGGTGAACCTCTTGAACCTACAGCCCAATGAGTCGATTCAAGCAATCGTGACGACCGATAACTTTCCTAAGGACAAGTTCCTCGTATTCGCGACGGCCAATGGAACCGTTAAAAAGACGGCGTTCAGCGAGTACGACAAGTCGCGACGTGAAGGTTGGATCGCGATCAATCTTCGAGAAGGTGACGAGGTGGTTCGCGTCGTGGCGACGAGTGGCGACGATGACCTCATGATCGTTACGTACCGTGGCATGGCCATCCGATTTAAGGAAGAGGAAGTTCGCGAGATGGGTCGCGACTCGACGGGTGTGCGTGGCGTCAAACTCAAGCCCGACGATCGTGCCATTTCACTCGACGTCGTTCGCGACGAAGCCGATCTTTTCGTGGTGACCGACACCGGTTTTGGTAAGCGTGTCAAGACCGAGCGATTTAATCGTCAAGGACGTGGGGGACAGGGCGTTCGCGCCATCAAACTCACCGCCGCGCGCGGTTTTGTGGTGGCCGCGTTTATGGTCCATCTCGATGATGAAGTACTACTCGCCTCGAGCGGGGGCGTGCTGATTCGTCTCCCGGTGCGTGAAGTCTCGTCTCAGGGACGTGACGCGACCGGGGTGCGTGTGATGAACCTCGACGAAGGTCACGCGGTCGCGGCGGTCGCGGCGGTGCCGACCGAACAGGAAGACTAAGCAGCCCGACGTTCCCACGCTCGACGCAGTACGTCGAGGATCTGCTCACTTCCTTGAGCACCGAGCACCATAAATTTTGAGTCAACGAGGAACGCGGGCACGCCGGTGATACCGAGTTCCATCGCGGACGTTTCATCGGCTCGCACTTCGCTCGTAAAAGCGTCGCTCATCCACAGCGCGGGCGCGTCGGCGACGCCAACCTCGCCCGCGAGTTTGTTCAGTTGTTCGTGGTCACTGATGAGTAGACCCTCTGAGAAGTAGGCCCTGAAGAGGCGCTGACTCATTGGCTCGCTAAGTCCTTGTGTAGTGCTGAGGGCAATGAGTCGGTGAGCGTCGAAGGTGTTGGTTGGTCTGGCCGTATCGAAGGCCATCGTTACACCAAGTTCCTGTGCCTGGGCTTCGAGTCGGTGATGGAGCTCGCGGGCACGCTCGACGGGCATGTCGTACTTCGTGGCTACGAGTTCTTCGAGGGTCTGGTCGAGACCCAGGGGAGTGTGTGGATCGAGCTCGAAGGCGTGGTGTGAGACCATCACCTCGTCGCGGTGTTCAAACTGTTCAAGAGCTTGTTCCAACTGGCGCGTGCCGAGGTAGCAAAAGGGACAGACCACGTCACTCCACACGTCAATGGAAAAGGTTTCTGTCATGGTTAAATCGTGGCACAGATTTAACGGTGAGGCAGAATAGTTCGGTGACTGCCAGGGAGATGACCGCCGCCGACGCGGTGGCGTTAGTTCGTCCGATCGACGCGATTGGTCTCGGACTCATCACGGGAACGCCCACGGCCTTGTTGAAGGCACTTTCGCGTCGCGACGACTGGGAGGACCTGACCTTTAGCGGCGGGCTTCTTCTAGGTAACTACGACGTCTTTGTCCACCCGAACGTCCACTACCGTTCGAGTTTTTACGGTGGCGCCGAGCGTTCGTACGTCGCTCGCGGTGGCGACACGCAGTTTGTCCCCTCGTTCTTTCGTCACTACGGACTTTTGATCCAACACCTAAGCCCACGCGTCAT
>DATCBX010000042.1:0-2838 GCA_036511635.1 Acidimicrobiales bacterium
CCCAGATCGCGAGCACCGCAAAGGCAATGATCTCTAGGGCGCCGGCAAAGAGCGCCGCTGATCGAACTGACATTACGCCGGTGACGAGGGGACGCCGCTTGGTGCGTTCCATAATCGCGTCGATGTCGCGGTCGATCACCATATTGAAGGCATTGGCGCCGCCGGCCGCGAGCGTGCCCCCGATAAGTGTCGCCACGACGAGCCATAGTCCTGGAATGCCATTCGCCGCCACGATCATGGTGGGGATCGTCGTTACCAGAAGGAGCTCGATGATGCGCGGCTTCGTTAAGGCCACGTAGCCCTTCAAGACCTCGACGGTTGAATATGACGGGGCCGCTGAGATAGTCACGGAAGCCATTCTACGGGTCCCGCAACTCCGTAGGCTTAGGACGTGCTTTCTTCGACGCGCCAACGCGTGACCGGTCCAGTATTTCGTTGGTTCGCCTTTGCGTCGTTCTTGTCAATGATCCTCATTGTCCTTAGCGGCGCGGCCGTTCGCCTCACCGGCTCAGGACTGGGGTGCCCTGACTGGCCTTCATGCTTTAAGCATCACGTGACCAGCTCGTCGAGTATCCACTCCAAGATTGAGTTCGGAAATCGGCTAGTCACCATCGCGCTCGTTGTCATCGTCGGCGTCACCTTCGTCGCCGCGCTGCTGCGAAAGCATCGCCGTAAAGACCTCGTCATGCTTTCGGGGTCATTGGTCCTTGGCGTCGTCGCCGACGCGGTACTCGGGGGTTTTGTCGTGTACTCGAAACTCAATCCCTATCTTGTTTCGCTGCATCTGTTGCTCAGTCTCGCGATGGTGGTCTTGGGCGCGACGCTGTATCACCACTCGAAGTACCTTTACGGCGTGGGCGCGCGCGATGACGTCCGTGATCCCTACTTCCGCGCCGTTGCTCGAGCTCTATGGATACCCTTCTTCGTTCTCGTACTCACCGGCACCGCCACCACGGGCTCGGGTCCTCACGCCGGCAACTCACAAGGACAACTCGTAGCAAGGCGACTGCCCTTCGCACTCTCGTCGGCGACCTGGGTGCACTCTCTCGCCGCGGTGCTCTTTATCGGACTCGTCACGGGAATGCTCGTCGCGATATGGAAGAGCGGCGCGCCGAACGCGCTGATACTTGGCGTGCGCCGACTCGTCTACGTTTCACTCGCACAAGCAGCGATCGGTGTCACGCAATATCTCACCCACTTACCAACGTGGCTCGTTGAGATTCACGTTTTTGGCGCGATCGCGTTGACCATTGGTGTCACGCAGTTCAACCTTCGTCAAAGTGCACGTGACCGTGAACCTGGAACGAAACGAATCCCTACGGGGGTGTCGCGAGTTGCGACCGTCGACGTGCGTGGCTGAGCACGACAGACACCGAGATCACTCGCACGGCGTCACGGCAGACGCCGACGTTCGCTTCGTCATAGTCTCGCTGGCGCTCATCAGCGTCTTTCTTATCGTTGAACTAGTAGCCGCAATATTCAGTTCCTCCCTCGCGCTCTTGGCCGACGCTGGTCACATGCTCATCGACGTGGCGGCTCTCGCCACCAGTGCGTGGGCGTTGCGCCTTGCCAAGCGACCCGCTCACGAACGATGGACCTACGGGTTGCGACGAGCAGAGATTCTCTCCGCCGCTGCCAACGGTGTCACGCTGGTCGCCGTGGCGCTCTTGATTGGCGTCGAGGCCGTTCAACGACTTGCCTCACCTCATCACGTCACGGGCGGCCTCGTGTTCGTGGTGGCACTTCTCGGTGTTTTCGTCAACGGACTCGCCGCGTGGATTCTCTCCAAGGCCAATCAGCGCAGTCTGAATATTCGCGGTGCCTTCCTTCACGTGCTCACTGACCTCTTCGCCTTCATCGGCACCGCGGTAGCGGGTCTGGTCATTGTGTTCACGGGTTGGGAGCGTGCTGACGCACTGGCGTCGCTCTTCGTGGTGCTACTGATGATTCGCACGTCGTGGGGACTACTGCGCGACGCCGGGAAGATTCTCCTTCAAGGCACGCCCGACAACTTGGATCTCGGCGACGTGCGCGCTCATCTCATTGAAGTGGAGCACGTTTTAGACGTCCACGATCTCCACGCTTGGACGGTGACCTCGGAACTGCCTACGCTCTCAGCTCACGTCGTCGTGGACGACCGTTGCTTTGAAAGTGGCCACGCCCCACAAATACTTGACGCTTTACAGCAGTGTCTGGCCGAGCACTTTCGGGTGGAACACGCGACATTTCAGCTCGAGCCTTCGACTCACCTCTCGCACGAAGAAGGTCTAGACTTCTAGGTACAACGGCTAAGGACTGACGGTCCTAGTCCGCGCCTAGAAAATTGCGCGACCGTTCCGCAATTAGGGACTTACGTCCCTAGGCATGAGCACCACGAATATGTGAGAGTTAACGTTAAATATTGAGAGGGAGTACGCGTGTCAACGTTCGTAAACTATGCGGCAATTTTTCCGCTCAACACCCTCGGGCACTACATCCACTGGCACATTATTCAGATCAGTGTGGCGAACCTCGTCGTCATTGTCTTAATGGTGCTCACGTTCATCGCAGCACTCGTCGCTCCCTTTCCCGGACGACGTCGACGTAGGGAGAACCGATGAGTTACAGCGAAATTGAGCGTCAGTGGACCACGCGCCTGCGACACCGGTTCGTGCGCCTTCTGCCACCCGAGAAGTTGCTGCCTGATAATCAGCCGACCTACGTCTCGTCGTGGATCTACGTCTTTGGTGTGACGACCCTCTCCGCGTTGATCGTCGTCATTGTCTCAGGTTGTGTTCTCGCCATACGAGGTCCCCAGTGGTGGCACACCTCGTCGATTGGCCACTTCGTGAACTCAAC
>DATCBX010000043.1:0-4714 GCA_036511635.1 Acidimicrobiales bacterium
CGTTGAGGGTTAACACTCGCCACCAGCCCCGTGGTTGTTCACCTTCGGGCCCAGTCATGAAATACGTGACAGTTCCGCCGGGCGTGAGATCATGATCAACGACGGTGGCGGGATACGTTGGCGGTCCCCACCAACGCTCGAGTTGACGTGGGTTTTCCCACAATTCCCATACCTGTCCGATCGACGCGTCGAACTCTGCGGTGATTGTCATTGTTAATACTTCTGTGTCTTTGTAGATACCCGTAACTGTCATGACACTCCTCTTCTCTGGTTGTCCGTAAGAATGTCGCCGAATCTGTCAATGCGGTCTTGCCACACCGTCTCGAACTTTTGGAGTAACTCGAATGCGTAGCGGATAGTCGCGTCATCGCCACGGACAAGTTGCTCGCGTCCTCGACGCCGTTTGGTCACGAGTTTCGCTCGTTCGAGAATTGCAACGTGCTTCTGGACTGCGGCGAAACTCATCGGATAGTTCAACGCGAGTGTCGAAACGGAGTTCTCACTCTGAAGGGATCGCTTCAAGATGTCCCGACGCGTGGTGTCCGCGAGCGCATGAAACACTCGGTCGGCCTTCTGCTCACTGCCCTGATATACAACCATATCGTTGTAGGTTAGCACTGGGCAAACTTGGCATCATTACTGTGGCTGAATGGCCGCAGAATCCGAAAACTCATCCGACCGTCGGAGCCACTGGGACACCGTCTATCAGGGATCGGAACCCGAAGCGCGCAGTTGGTACCAGTCCGAGTTCTCCGTGCCACTTTCTCTTTTCGCGACTCTCGGCGTTTCAACAAGCAGTGCCGTCCTCGACGTTGGTGGAGGGGAGACGAAGTTCGTCGATCTCCTGATTGCCAAAGGCTTTTCTGACGTCACCGTTCTAGATATATCTGAGGTTGCCCTGAGAACCAGCAAGGGGAGAATGGCCCGGGAGCATGGCGTTGCCTGGGTCAACGAGGACATTCTGGCCTGGCAGCCGAAGCGACGCTACGACGTGTGGCACGACCGCGCAGTTTTTCATTTTCTCTCTGGACGCGACGTTGACTTCTATCGAGAGCAACTTCTTAGATCACTGAATGCGAATGGCACGGTAGTTCTCGCCACGTTCGCCCTCGAGGGACCCGAGTACTGCTCGGGGCTTGCCGTTACACGGTATGGCTGTGAGGAGATTGAAGCTTTCTTGGGTGAAGAGTTCGACGTCGTCGAGTGTAAGAAAGAACTTCACACGATGCCCAATTCATCGATTCAACCATTTACATGGGTTGCCGCGAAACGTCGCCATAATCCGTCGCTGAGCTAGGTACACACCTTCCATGTAGTGCGTTTTACTTCAGTGTTCGTCGCCAAACATCATCCGTGTTTATTGAAAATTTGTGACTTTGTTCTCTATTGAGTTCACGGAGTTCAGCGAGAGGATGGGTAGGACGAATTTGCCGACATGAAAGGTTGCCCACAATGCCGTATGGAGACTGGAATACAAATATGGGGTGGGGCGGCGGTGCGCTCATGTTGTTGTTCGCATTACTTTTCTTTGGTGGATTATTACTCATTGTCACCGCGGCACTTCGTCAGCATCATCATTACGGGCACGACCACCACACCGCGGTCCATCAGTCCATTGCTCCTCGCTCCGGGGCGTTGACGATCTTGGACGAACGATTCGCTAGAGGCGACATCGACGAGGAAGAGTACAAGCATCGCTGCGCACTCCTCTCGACCGACCAGTAGATAGGTATCGTCTCTCGCCGTATAGAGAAATATGGCGAAATGACCAGTGGAAAACGCCGCGTCAAGACCTTCACGTTGGCGAACGCGTACGTGCTGCTCTCGTCTCTCGCCTACTGCGCTCGGAGATACACACGTGTTGCGTGAAGTCGATGCCTAGAATCCTTGACCATGTCCAATGTTGATGAGCAGGGCCGTCCAGAACCCCCGCTCGTCGCCGACGAGACAGCCACACTTATTGGTTTTCTTGAATATCAACGAGCGACGTTGGAGTGGAAGTGTTCAGGAATTGATGGGGACGGACTCAATCTTGCGGTCGCTTCTTCGTCGATGACCTTGGGCGGAATTCTGAAACATCTCTCGGTCGTTGAGGAGTACTGGTTTTCGCAGTGGTTGCGCGGAAAAGATCCTGAACCCCCGTGGGACACAGTTGACTGGGATGCAGATCCAGATTGGGAATGGCACTCAGCCGCCGCTGACTCACCCGAACAACTGCGATCATTGTGGCAAGTGAGCGTTGCACGTTCGCGCACGTCGGTTTCGGAGGCACTAGCCGAGGGCGGCATTGAGCAAGTCGCTCGTCGAACGTGGCCCGATGGCCGATCACCCAGCTTCCGATGGATTCTTTGTCACATGATCGAGGAGTACGCACGGCACAACGGCCACGTGGATCTCATTAGGGAATCGGTGGACGGAGTAACCGGAGAGTAGTCACGTGACGAACTCAGCCTGTTTCATCGTTTTACATCTACACGGTCATGAGACCCGAATGCCCAGGTGGAGACGCAATCGACAGGTAGTTTTCATCCATGCGTCGATTAGTCCTACTCACCTTTGTCCTCGGATCGGCGACGAGCGTGGTGGTCGCGACGAGTGCGTTCGCCGACACGACAACAACCACAACGTTGATCGCTACGACATCGACGTCGACAACACTGCCAAAAGTGAAACACGTGCCGTTGGCACCCCTCACGGGCCTTTCTGATCCCAATCAAGTCACCAAGCACCGTTCAGCACTCACGATCAAGATTGACAACACCCCTGACGCGGCTCCCCAAGCCGGAGTGCAAGATGCTGACGTTGTCTACGAGGAGGTCGTCGAAGGGGGCATCACTCGTCTTGCCGCGATCTTCAATTCGCGTATACCCACACTCGTTGGACCAGTGCGATCAGTACGGCGAACTGATCGCGAGATCGTGTTTCCAATTGGCGGTATCTTTGCCTTTTCTGGAGGCGCTCAGTACGCTGTAAAGAGTATTGAGACCGCACCGGTGAAGCTCTACCAACAATCCAATAGTGGCCCCGCGATGTTCCGTGTCTCGACGCGCTATCCGCCGCACAATCTGTTCGCCAACGCGGCGCTCTTGATGAAAAAAAACGGACTACCGCGACCACCTCCCGCGTTGTTCACGTATTCGCCATCACACAAGGCCTACGGTCCCAAAGTGCGTTCGTTCGTGGTGGGTTTCGGATCGGGATACGCGGCGACGTACTCGTGGGACCCCAAAACTGTGACGTGGGACCGCTCCATCTTTGGCTCTCCTGACGTCTCGGCGAACGGGATTCGCATCTCCCCAAAGAACGTCATCGTTATGTCGGTGCACTACATCGGTGGGGTCGGCGTCATTGACTCTTACGCACAGATGAAGGGGAGGGGCGCAGTAGAGGTCTTTTCACGCGGCACGGTGCAGAGAGGGACGTGGTCACGGGGAACCTTGCGCCAACGAACAGTCTTTAGAAACTCTTCGGGCAAGATCATTGATCTCACCCCAGGGCGGACCTGGGTTGAACTTATTGACGTCTCACAACACGTCAGTATCACTGCGGCGTCCTAGCGCTCGCCACGTGAAACGCGTCGCAGGATAAGCCTCGTTGACCAAGGGTTACGCTTGATTACCTTGACTGGAGATCATGCCTTCTGTCGCTGACCTGCTCGGCGAACGCTACCGCCTCGTTCGATTACTCGGGCGCGGGGGCATGTCCGACGTGTACGAGGCGACGGACGAGGAGAACGGATCCACGGTCGCGGTGAAGGTCGTGCGCTCGGGTGACCCCGAGTTTGTCCGTCGATTGACACAAGAAGCCCGGGCGCTCGAGCGTTTTGAACACCCTGGCCTCATTCAGTTGCTGGATACTGGGCTCGCGGGCGATGACGCCTTTTTGGTCATGGCCTATATCGATGGACCGACTCTCGCGCAGTCCCTACAGAACGGACCGCTCGGCGCGGCCGAAACCGCACACCTCGGCTCTCGACTAGCTGACGCTCTCGCCTACGTGCACGAACGCGGAATAGTTCACCGCGACGTGAAGCCGTCGAATATTCTGCTTTCCTCATCCGGTGACGCCTGGATCGGGGACTTCGGCATCGCGCAACTTCAAGACGCGACGACACTCACGGCCGCTGGAACCACGATGGGGACGGTTGTCTACATGGCCCCTGAACAGCTCGAAGGTCACCAGGTCGGACCCAGTGCTGACGTGTGGTCACTTGGAATGGTGCTGCTTGAGTGCCTGACGGGTAAGCGTGTCTACGAAGGACGACCAAGTGAGATCATGGCGCATCGACTTTCGGGTCCCGTGCCCGTGCCCGCCGATCTTCCAGCTCCTTGGAAATTGGTGCTGAGCGGAATGTTGGAACACCAGCCCGAGCAACGTCTTTCCGCGGCGCACGTCTCATCACTCCTAGCAAGCGCCGCGTACGAGACACCCTGGGTTCCGTCAAACAACGACGAGACCGTTCGACTCGAGACCCGGGCCCCCTACGACGCCACGTCGGTAATGCCCGGCGTGGCCGCCGTGGCGGTGGAAGCAGTGCGAGGTGACGAGACCATCATCGACGGCCCCGTACAGAGAACGCCGCCGCCGCGGCGCCGCCAAAGTTGGTGGAAAGCGCCTTCAGGTTTCATCGCGTTGACGGCGATAATGATCGCTCTTCTTTTCTGGCTCGTAGACGGTTCTTTAAGCTTAGCGACGTCTACAACGTCAACAACGA
>DATCBX010000044.1:0-3084 GCA_036511635.1 Acidimicrobiales bacterium
TGTCGTCGGCGCGTGTCGCGCCGCGCTCTGAAACGTTGGCGACCGCGACCTCTTCAATGATGGCCTCGAGCGTGTCCGCCGTGCTCTCAACCGCTCCCGTGCAGTTCGCGTCGCCAACGGTGCGAAAGCGCACCGTCTTGGTGATGACTTCTTCGTTGGCGCGCGGCTCAACAAACTCACCGAGCGCGAGCCACATGCCATCGCGCAATAGAACTTCGCGCTCGTGGGCAAAGTAGATCGTCGGCAGATCCATTTTCTCGCGTGCGATGTACTGCCACACGTCGAGTTCCGTCCAGTCCGAGAGGGGAAAGGCGCGCACGTGCTCGCCGGGATTTACCTTGCCCTGATAGAGCTGCCAGAGTTCGGGGCGCTGCTGGCGGGGATCCCACTGACCAAAAGCATTGCGAAAACTGAGGATGCGTTCTTTCGCGCGCGCCTTGTCTTCGTCACGACGAGCGCCACCAAAGGCTGCGTCAAACGTGTTGTCGGTGATGGCGTCGAGCAACGTCACGGTTTGGAGACGATTTCTTGATCCCATTGGGCCCGGGTCAGCAACTTTTCCTTGGTCGATCGTATCCTGGACTTTGGCGACGATGAGTCGTGCGCCGGCTGCGTCGACGGCGCGGTCGCGAAAGTCGAGCACTTCAGAGAAGTTTTGTCCGGTGTCAATGTGCAACACCGGAAAGGGGAGTTGTTGAGGAGCGAAGGCCTTAGCCGCAAGATGCAGGAGCACCGCGGAGTCCTTACCGCCGGAAAAGAGCAACACTGGGCGTTCGCACTCGGCGACGACTTCGCGCAGAATAAAGAGAGCGTGAGACTCAAGAACGTCTAAATGGTCGGTGGCGTGGGGAGTCTGCAAGGTCGATGTCATGATCTGAAGGATTAATTGTATTCTAGTGAAGCACTAGACAATGTGAGACAGCTATGAAAACGCCACAAATGACGCCAACGCCCGACCTACTTGACGAGCTCGAGGCAGTCAACGAACGTCTCGAACGTTCAACGCCTCTCGAGTCGCTCAAGTGGACCTTCGAGCGATTCAACGAGGACGTGGCGATGGCCTGTTCATTCGAAGATCTGGCGCTCTTGCACATGGTGCACGAACTGCGTCCCGCGACCGAAATTATCTTTCTCGACACCGGTGGCCACTTTCAAGAGACGTTGGACTTCGCTGATCGGATTACCAACGAGTGGTCGTTGAACGTCACGCGCACCGTCCCCGGGCCTGACGCGTCGTCCTCGCCCTGTGGCAGCGCGAACTGTTGTGAGCTTCGAAAAGTAGAGCCACTTGGTCGCGCGCTCGAGAATCACGCGGCGTGGGTCACGTCAGTAAAGCGCGTCGACGCGCCTTCGCGCGCAGCAATGAAAACCCTGATGTGGGACGATAAATTTGGTCTCGTAAAGGTCAATCCTCTGGCCACCTGGAGTGACGACGACGTCGAGTACTACCTCAAGAGTCACGACTTACCAGAGCACCCACTGTGGGCACAGGGTTACGCCTCGATTGGCTGCGCGGCGATGACACTGAAACCTCAGGTCCCCGGTGACCGACGATCGGGTCGGTGGGTCGGACTCGACAAAGAGGAGTGCGGTCTCCACGAGACCTAATCATCCACCAAAAAAAGGCTTCTGAACTGTAAATTTGTTAGCAATGTCACGGGGGCCACAGAAGCAGGTCGGATGCTTCTAATAATCCTCGCTCTCTTTTGGGTAGCGCTCCTTGCCCCCATCGTCGTTCGTCGGCTCCGTGACGGCGGAACTGAGAAATCGATTCAGTCTTTTCACGCAGAACACGAGGTCCTCAGTCGTCAGGATTACACCGTGGCTCCGGCCCACCGGCTCGACCAGCCAGATCAGGTCGCTCCCGGTCCTCAGGCGTCAGATCGCCGGCCTCGTTTGGCAGTTGTCCACGCGGATGACACCTTTGGCTCGCTTGAATCGCGGTCATCGTGGGATGAGTGGAGCGAAGACTACGAGTATGACGATCGCGCGCGGGCACAAGCGCTCGCGCAGAACCGTTACGCCCAGGCTTATTCATCGCGTCCAAGTGAATCCTCGGTGACACAAAGTTACGAACCACCGATTCGACGTCGCACCATGAAGGCACAACGTCGCATGGTGTTCACTCGCCTTCTTCTTGGAGCCGTCACAATAACGTTGCTCGCCTTCGTGATGGGCTACTCACTTCTTGTTGACCTCGCCGCGTTGACGTGGCTCGGTGTTGTTGGCTTCGTCGCTCTCGCGTTTTACTCGGTGAGCCAGGGATACCTCCAGGAGGCGTCGCTTCCGCTCCACCTGCCAAAGCGCCGCGTTTTGGCCACAATTGAACCCCTGCACGGTGATCGTTACGACCGCTACGCTCCCCAGTATGAAGAAGAGTTCACTTCAGAGTTCTACGAGCCTGAGGCCGATGAACAGTGGCGACGCGAATCTCAGCGTCGACAGGCCCTGGGCTAAAGTAGAGACCTCTTCGGGGGTGTAGCTCAATTGGTAGAGCGCTACGTTCGCAATGTAGAGGCAGTGGGTTCGAATCCCATCACCTCCACCAAAGACTGTTTTTCGCCGCCAGCGACGCGGAACCCATCGTGAGTGAAACCGGAGTTGACCCCAAAGGCGATCGCGACCAAGAGCGGTACCGCCATACACGAACGTCCGCAGCGTGGGCGGCCGTCGTCGTTGCGGTCATTTTCGGCATTGCGCTAATCGACTTCATCGCACAGAACACGCGTCACGTGCGCATTGAATTCTTCTGGGCGAGCGGACGGATACCGGTCGCCGTTGCACTACTTGGCGCGGCGCTCGCGGGCGCGGTGGTGGTGCTGGCGATAGGAGTAGGCCGCGTGGCGCAACTGCGTCTCAAGATTCGACGACAGCGACGTAGGCCAAGGGAACAGTCTCGGGTTGAGCCGAATGAAAACGATCGTGGCACCTCCACCGCAGACGATGAGAACTAAGTAGAAGGAACAAAGCATCGTGAGGAGCTGTTGGATGAGGCGCTCATCGGTTGTACGAAACGAGGCGTGCGAGTAAATATTGCTTCGATTGCTGGTGTTTCTAAGAAAATTACGAGTAACTTCACGAATG
>DATCBX010000045.1:0-10430 GCA_036511635.1 Acidimicrobiales bacterium
CGCTTAACCCTAGTGCTCGACGCTCGACACGGTCGAGTATCAGCCGCCTAGATGAAACGATTGATGACTTCGAGCGCCACGATCGCTACGAGTACCGACAGGTCAATGGTGACGCCGCCAAATTTCGGTCGCGGAAGTATCTGACGCAGAGGTCGCAGCACCGGCTCAGTGAGTTTCGTCAAGACACGCTTGACGCTGGCCAGGCCACCCTGTTGATTCGTGACCGGGAACCAGCTCAACAACGCCATGGCGATCAATATCCAGATGTAGATAAAGATGATGAAGTGAATGAGACTCATGCCTGGTCGTAGCCGTGATAGTTGGTCGCGCGAAGGTTTTCCTTCGCCTCAGGCCCCACGTGCATGCCCTGAGGGCTAATGAGATAGACCCCGCGCACCAGCATCTCAATCTTGGCGTTCAGCGCGTACGACGTTCCGGCCGTGAAGTCGACGAGCCGTCGAGCCAAACTCTGATCGACGTCCAACGTCGTCAGAACTACTGCGCGATTAGAGCGCAAAAAATCGGTAATGCGACGCGAGTCGTCGTAGGTCAACGGTGCTACCACGGCAACGTCACGCTCTTGAGAGAACGCGGAGATGCCTCGCGCGGCGTTTGGATTGGCCATGGGGCGAATACGCGAGGTGCCACCCTGAGCGTCAAGTACTGAGATTGAAGTGTTGCGCTGGGGTGCATGGGAGGGTGCCGGAGCTCGAAAAGGAGAAGGCGCCGCGCTCGACGGTTGGGTAGGAAATTGGCGAGCGGGTGGTGCGGGAGCGCTCGACCACTCCGGTTCGACGTCGTCGGGTTGATCGGAAAAGGGGCGTGGCGCGTTACTTGGACCGTATTCGCCGTACTCGTCTTCCACGAGGCCGAGAAACCCTAAAAACCCTCGTAGTTTTTCTTTCATTCACGTCTCCTTGGCGACAGTGCCCAGCACCATGTTAGGTCAGGCGACCCTAGGCCACCCGAGGGCCAAAGAGCGCACGGCCTAGGCGTACCTCAGTGGATCCCAGTTCACAAGCAATCTCCAGATCGTCGCTCATGCCCATAGATCGTTCAGTGACACCTAGCTCGTTCGCTAACGCGTTCGTTTTCACAAAGGCGGCGCGCGCTGCTGGTTCGCCCAAAGGCGCCACCACCATCAATCCTCGAACATAGAGATCTAACGCTCTCGCACGCTCCACAAGTCTCGCGACGTCGTCGGGCGCGGCACCGTTGCGTTGCGCCAGGCCGGTAAAATCGATTTGAATATCGACGAACTTGCCCGGTGCGAGGGCGGCGATTCTCGTTAACTCCTTTTCGCGCGCAACCGCGCACAACACATCAGCGCACGAAGCAGCGCGCGCGATCTTGTTGGTCTGTAAAGCACCGAGATAGTGCCACGAAAGAGAAGGATCGTCGATGACCTTTCGCTTGTCGCACAGTTCGTCCACGTAGTTTTCTCCAAACGTGGTCAGACCGAGCGCGAGCGCGGCGTGAATCTCGTCGACGCCGAAGGTCTTGGTGACCGCGATGACGCGCACACTCGTGCGATCACGTCCACTCGCCTCAATGCGCTCATAGATCCTCGCGAGATTGGCGCGTACGCGCTCGAGGAGTCCTTCGCTAGCGGAGGAAGCTGGGAAGGTCGTCATCGCCACCGACGTCAAAGAAGTCATCGCCGGTGGTGGTGAAGATGTCACTGCGCGGACCTTCGGTCATGGAGGGTTGGCTCGTGGTCGTGGGCGCCTTGGTGGCCCCTTGATCGAAACCCGCCGCGATTACCGTAACGCGCACTGCTTCGCCAATCGAATCATCGATCACACTGCCAAAGATGATGTTCGCGTCAGGATGTGCCACGGAGTGAATAATTTCAGCGGCTTGTGTGACTTCGCTGAGTGTGACCCCAGAACCACCGACAATGTTCATCAAGATTCCCCGCGCTCCGTCAATGGATGCCTCGAGCAACGGCGACGTGATGGCGGCGCGCGCGGCGTTCACGGCGCGACCTTCGCCGGTAGAACTCCCGACGCCCATAATCGCGGTACCCGCGTTGCGCATGACGGTGTTGACGTCAGCGAAGTCAGTATTAATTAGTCCAGGCACGGTAATCAAATCAGTGACGCCACGTACGGCCGAAAGCAACACGTCGTCAGCAATCTTGAAAGCGTCGAGCATCGAGGTGTCGGGCGCCGTGACCGAGAGCAGTCGGTCGTTAGGGATAACAATCAAGGTGTCGACCTTCTCGCGGAGCTGCTGGATTCCCTTTTCGGCCTGTGTCGCGCGACGTTTGCCCTCAAAGGAGAAGGGGCGAGTCACGACGCCAATGGTCAATATGCCAAGGGCCCGGGCAATCTCTGCCACGACCGGTGCGGCGCCGGTGCCGGTGCCACCACCTTCCCCCGCGGTGATAAAGACCATGTCGGTGTCTTTGAGCGCCTCTTCAATCTCCGAACGATGATCTTCGGCGGCCTGTCGACCCACTTCGGGATCGCTCCCGGCGCCTAGTCCGCGCGTGAGTTGACGACCAATGTCGATTTTAAGATCAGCTTCACTGAGCAACAACGCTTGCGCGTCGGTGTTGGCCGCGATGAACTCAATGTTCTTTAGTCCCGACGTGATCATTCGATTCACCGCGTTCGCGCCGCCGCCACCCACGCCAATTACTTTGATTACGGCGTGGTAGTTGCTCTGATTAAGACTCATGGGCTCCCCTTGGCTAGACCATCTATTGTTACCGCCTTCGCAGGGACGGCACGGCGAACAGTCACTGAAGGCTAGTCATTGCCTGCATTTTGGTCAAATGGCCCATGATTAGGACGACCCTGGAGGGGTCACCGCCAACTCGTCGGGCACCGTCACGTCAACAACGTCACCCGGCACCAAGGTGCTATGCGCGATAACTGAAGCGATGGCAACGAACTTGTTGTGCAGATTCGTCGGTGGACCGAGAATGAACGTCAAGGGCGTAGTCATCTTCAAAGTGACGATACCCGACGAGTCTTCCTTGACGAGTGAAACTTGAAAGCTGAAGGCGCGCGGGAGTTGACTCGCGACGTACGCCGCTGCGCGGCCGAGTGTTTGGTAGGGCCACGTGGCGTTTTTTGGCAAGAGATAGTCGAGCGTGGGTAAGTTTTCGCTGATTGGCGCGGGACCGAGCGCACGGCCTTTCTTATCGACAAACTCCAACACGTGTTTGTTGGTGTAGGCAACTGCCACCGCGACACTCTCGTGCACCGAGACAACAACGGTGTTGGGCCAGTGTTTTGTGACCGTTACCGAGTTGATCCACGTGAACGGCGAGAGTTTTGCCTTGATCTCGGCGTCGCTCACGCTCAGCATCGTCGGATGGGCGGAGAGACCCGACGCAGCCATCACGGCGTTCGACGTTTCGTGGCGAAGTCCCACGAAACGCACGTGTTGAACGCGAAATATGGGCTGGTGGAGTACCCACTGCGCGGCGAACGCGAGCCCGGTCACCACGACGCCTATCGCCAATGTCCACCTCGTCACACGACGCAGTCCTCGCCGAGGACCTTTCGTCGCTTGCTGCGCCGTACTGGTCGTAGGCGACGACGGTGCGCCTCGTCGCGGTTTTTTTGCTGCTCGCTTTGACGCGTTGGTGCTCTTGACGCTGGACGTCGTTGCTTTTCTGCGACTCACGGCGTGAATCCAAAGCCTACAAAGCGATGCTCACTGACCAATGAGGTGCCGGAACGTTCGAGCACACGCTCTCGAACCAGCGTGAGTAGAGCAAAGACGTCGGTGGCGCTGCCCTGCGCGTCGACCTGGATGAAGTTCGCGTGCTTTTCACTCACGACAGCGCTCCCGTGGCGAAGTCCCTTGCAGCCCGCCGCCTCAATGAGACGCGCGGCGTGGTCGTTCAATGGATTTCGAAAGACGCTGCCACCGTTCGCTCCGCCGGGCTGGTGTTCTCGACGCCAACGCACAATGTCGCGTAGGCGCGTCTCGGCTGCGCTCGCGTCGCCTCTGGTGAGGTGCAACGTCGCCCCTAGAACGACGTCGCCAAGACCCAGCGCGCTCGTGCGATACCCGAGGCCCAACTGCTCTTTCGACCACGAGGCCACCGCGCCGTCGTGCCAGATTGACGCCGCGTTGATCGACGCCGCAATGTCCGAGCCGTGGCCGCCCGCGTTCATAGCGACCGCACCGCCAAACGTTCCTGGCACGCCCACCGCCCATTCGAATCCCACGATGCCCTCTTTGACGAGTCGTCGCGTCGCGATGGGCAGATCAAGGCCAGCGCCCGCATCAACCACGACCACGTCACCTTCGTCGCGCCATGTCAACGTCGCGAGTTCATCGGTGAGATGAACAATAAGCACGTCATGCTCGCCCTCTTCGACGAGCAGGTTGGAGCCATTACCGAGCGTTATGACGTCGAGTCCCGCCTCACGAATCAATGGGCCGAGATCGTCGAGGTCATCGAGCGTCGAAAGCGTCACGAGTACTCGTGCGCTCCCTCCAACCCGGTACGTCGTGCGCGGTCCTATCGGCGCGTGCTCGACGACCCTCGCCGCACCTCTCGCAACGAGCTCTTGCAGTGGATTCACTGCAGACCGCCCGGCAGTGCCGAGATCATCGAGCCCACGTCACCAGCGCCGAGGATGAGAATGACGTCGCTCGTCGTCACGAGTTGCTCAAGAATTTCAGTCACGTCCTCGAGCGATGGTACGTAATGCGTCTCTAGCGATTGGTCACGTCGCAACTCGTTCGCCACGAGTTCTCCGGTCGCGCCCGAGGGATTTGATTCGCCGGCGCCGTAGATATCGGTCACCACAACGTGGCGAGCGCCACGAAAAGCGGCGCCAAACTCTTTTGCCAACGAGATCGTACGCGTGAAACGATGAGGCTGAAAGACTATGGCCACGTTGTCGTAGCCCGACGCGAGGGTTGCCGCGATGGTCGCGGCGATCTCTCCGGGAAGGTGCGCGTAGTCCTCGTAGACGTCCACACCTCGCCACGCACCACGGAACTGATAGCGCCTCGGTGCTCCCACAAAGTTCGACAGCCCCGCCTCAATGGCGCCGGGCTCAATGCCGAGCGCGTACGCCAACACCGCCACGACCGCGGCGTTGGCAACATTGTGCGCGCCAGTCACGCGCAACGTGATCTTTAGCTCAACGTCGGGCCCACGCAAATCAAACGACGAACGTCGCCGTTCAAGCAACACGTTCGCTACGTGCCACCCGTGCGCACCGGTCGTTCCGACCAAGAGGACGTCGCGGGTCGATTCAGCGACGACGCGTTGTACCCCTGGGTCGTCACCCCAAGCCACCACCGGCCCAGCGGTTCGTGTCACCAGACCACTAAAGGCCTCTTCCAATACCTCGAGTGAGCCGTAGTGGTCAAGGTGGTCGGCCTCCACGTTGAGAAGACCAAGCGCGAAGGGTTGTAGTTCACCAAAGGTGCCGTAGCTTTCGTCCACTTCAACGATGACGTCGCCCGCTCCCCAGTGGCCGTTCGCCCCCACGCCCAACACCGGCGCGCCAAGCAACCAGCCATCGTCGCGGCCGGCGGCGAGGGAGATCTGCACCATCATTGACGTCGCCGTGGTCTTGCCGTGCGTCCCCGTGACACCAATAACTCGCTTTAACGAGGCCAGTTCGAAGAGGACCTTCGATCGTGTAACCAGCTCGACACCCGCCTCGCGACCCGCGGCAACTTCCACGTTGTCACTCGCTACCGCCGGCGACCACAACAGCACCTCGGCGCCCTCAGCGTTACGAGCATCGTGACCAACGAACGTCGCCACCCCTCGATCGCTCAACTCTTGCAGCACGGAGGAATCTCTTTCGTCACTGCCGCTTACTCGTGCGCCCATTTCACTAAGGAGAATGGCGAGGCCACTCATGCCCGCGCCGCCCACGCCCACCACGTGCACGCGCCGGCCGGGCTCAAAGGTACTCACGAGTTTCCGCGAACTTCGAGTATCGCCGTGGCGATAGCCCCCGCCGCGCCGTGACGGGCCAAGGTTCCTGCACCCGCGGCCATTGCGCGAAGTGTTGTCGGGTCCATCATTTTCTCAAGGGCTGCGTTAAGCGTCGCCGCGTCGCAGTAGGCGTCGACGATCAACGTCGCTCCCCCGGCCTCGACGACGACCCGGGCGTTCTTCGATTGATGGTCATCGGGTGCACCAGGAAGTGGCACCAAGACGGAGGGAATCGAGAGTGCGGTCAGTTCCGCGAGCGTCGTCGCGCCCGCTCGGCAGATCGCTGCGTCCGCGAGCGCCCACAGTGTCACCATGTCGCCAAACTCAACCACGCGATAGTCGAGTCCCCGCAATGTCGGAGCGCGGCGCTTCATCTCTTCAAAGTCACGTCGTCCCGTTACGTGAACAATCGCGCAGTCACGTCGCGCTGCCCACTGTGCAGCGAGGTCGCTGACGGCTGTATTAACTTTCGTCGAACCAAGAGATCCCGTCATAACCACGAAGACGGTGCGCTCGGCTTCGATCGGAGGCGTGGCGTTGCTCTTCGCGCGAACGCGTGCCTCGGGTGAGCGATCGAGGTGTTCTATGGCACTTCGCAACGGGGCTCCGGTCACGATGACGTTCGCGCCCTCCGTTGGAAAGGCGCAGCACCGCTTTGTCGCACGTCGCGCGACGAGGCGCTGTGCCGCGCCCGGGGTGGCGTCGAGTTCCACGAGAACGAGCGGCGTTCGCCAACATGCCGCCGCGAATGAGACCGCGAACGAGGCGTACCCGCCCACCGACACAACGACCGAAGGTCGCCAGCGCTTGACGAGACCTAGTGCCGTGAAGAGTGCGCCTAAGAGTCCGAGGGTGGCGCCCACGTTGATCACCACGTCCTTTGGGCGAAGTGAGCGACGCAGTCCCCTTCCGGGCAACAACGTGAGCGCTACGTCGCCACCACCAAGTAGTTGGCCTTCTTGGCCGCGACGACTACCCACAAATCGAAGATCGCTCGAGCTCAGGCCCGCGGCGACGAGTGCCTCGGCAATTGCCTGCATGGGAAAGACGTGACCGCCCGTCCCACCTCCGGTGATGACGACCGGTTTCGCCATTAGTAGTCCTGGCGACGACGCTGTGCAGGGTATTGACGCTCGACGGGTCGAGAAGGTCGTTGTCGTTCGAGCGTTTCGCGAAAGTTCGTCAGTTGGTACTCACGGATCGTCACGTCCCCCGACCGACTTCGGTCGTGAGCAATGTTGTAAAGAAGACCAACGGCCGCGAGTTCAGTTATCAGGGCCGTCCCACCATACGAGAAGAAGGGCAACGGGACGCCCGTTACCGCCCACCAGCCAACGACGGAGGAGATATTGATCAATGCCTCCACCGCGATCCACGTGGTGATGCCAACGGCCACCAGTCGATAGACCTGGTTGGAACATTGTTGGGCAATGCGAACCGAGACCATCAAGAACGCGACGAAGAGCGCGAGTACGGCCAACGTGCCCACAAGTCCCAACTCTTCACCGATGATCGCGAAGATGAAGTCAGTGTGAGGATTAGGCAGCAATCCCCACTTCTCATAGCTGTGACCAAGTCCCAGTCCTGTCCATCCCCCTGCGCCAATGCCAATGCGCGACTGCAAGAGCTGATAGCCATTTCCAAGCACGTCAGTATTTGGATGGAGGAACGAGAAAAAACGCGTGGCCGAGTAGGGCTTCAAAAGGAGATACGCGCCAACGGCAACGACGGTCAAGACAACGACACGGCTGAGCAGACGGCGTGACAGCCCGGCTATAGCCAGCATCGAGACGCCAATGACGAGAACCACCGACGCGGTGCCAATGTCGGGCTCGAGCACGATGAGCCCACAACCTAACCACACCGGCAGAGTCCAGATGGCTAGTTGTTTCCAGTTATTGAGTTCATTGTGATGGTGTTGAACGAGCCAGGCAACGAAGAGAATCGTGAAGAGCTTGAAGAGCTCCGAGGGCTGCAAATTGATGAGATGGAGATTTAGCCAGCGCTTTCCTCCATTCGTTGTCACGCCCACGGCCTTGACGGCGAGCAACAGCGCGAGGCCTGTACCCGCGAATAGCGGAGCCGAGCGGAGCAGTCGCTCGAGTCGAACGCGCGACGCGAGGTAGAACGCAAAAACGCCAATGACGAGATACGCCACGTCGTGGACCATGATCGAAAAAGCCGTACCGCCGTTGGCGCCCGATTGGCCCTCGCTGGCCGAGGCGACGAAAATTGTGCCGAAGATAACGAGGGTCGTCGTAATGATGATCAAGAGCCGACCCGTCGAATTACCTCGGGGCACTGGCTGCAAAAAGCCGCGGGGCTGTTGACTCGTCGACACGATCAAACGACCTTGGCGATCTTCAGAAAGTCCCCGTAGAAAATACCCAAACCAAGCATCGCTAAGAGGCCGGCGAGAATCCAAAAACGAATGATGACCGTCGTCTCGGGCCAGCCACGAAGTTCAAAGTGATGATGGAACGGCGCCATACGAAAAATTCGCCGACCGAAAAGCCGAAAACTCACAACTTGAAGGATCACGGACGCCGTTTCGGCAACGAAGAGACCGCCGATAATGACCAGAAGAAGGTCAAGGTTCATCAACAAACACAACGCCCCGAGACCCGTGCCCACCGAAAGAGAGCCCGTGTCACCCATAATGATGCGCGCGGGTGCCGCGTTCCACCAAAGAAAACCTAAACACGCGCCCACAAAGGCAACGGCTACCAGTCCAAGATCGAGCGCCGAGTGCAATCGATAGATCCCGAAGTGTCGAAACTGCCAGTAGCCAATGATGGACAGCACCCCAAAGCAGAACGTCGCTGAACCAGCGGCGAGACCGTCGAGTCCGTCAGTGAGATTGACCGCGTTGGACGTCGCGATGATGACGAAGATCGCAAGCAAGAACCAGCCTACGGACGTCAGGTTCCATCCCGGTAGCGAGAATCTCGTGAACGAGAGGTTCGTAGACGTGTGGACCCATTTCAGCGCGAGTACCGCAAAGGCTCCGGCAATCAAGAGTTGGCCAACGAGCTTGCCTCGCTTGTTAAGTCCGAGATTTCTCGCGTTCCTAATGGCCAAATAGTCGTCGACAAAACCAAGAAGTCCCGACACCACGATCACACCGATAGCCAACACTCCCGCGCGCGTGATGGAAATCGAGGTGCCGATGTGGCCCATTAGGTAACCCAACACCGCGGCAAAAACAATGATGACCCCTCCCATGGTTGGGGTACCGGCCTTGTGATGGTGTGTCGAGGGCCCATCTTCGCGAATCAGTTGGCCGAGCGATCGTGCCTGCAAAAATCGCATCCACAGTGGCGTCAGAAACAAGGCGCAGAGAAATCCGACCCCGCCCGACTCCATCAAGCTCAACATGGCATTCTCACTTCAACAGCTCCTTAGCTACAACACGATCATCAAAGGGAAGGACGAGATCGCCAATAATCTGGTTCGATTCGTGCCCCTTGCCGGCGAGGACCACCACGTCACCGGCCTCTGCGCTTTCAAAAGCCCGTCTAATGGCCTCTCGACGGTCGGTAATTCGCTCAACGTGGGCACCTGGTACGACGCCCTTCATCACCGCATCAATGATGGCATCTGGTTGCTCTGAACGGGGGTTATCCGACGTAACTATCGTCAAGCCGGAAAGTTCTGAGACCACGCGACCCATTTCGGGCCGTTTTGCCCGATCACGGTCCCCGCCCGCGCCAAAGACGCTGATGAGGCGGCCACGTGGCTGGAGAAGGCGCACGTCACTCAGCAGGCGTGCGAGTCCCTCTGGCGTGTGGGCGTAGTCAATAATCGCCGTGACGTCGCCACCATAGAGCACGTCAAATCGGCCAGGGATCGAAGCCACTTGACCCATTGTCGCGGCTATCAACGCGTCGTCGACTCCGAGGCAACTCATTATCGACATCGCGAGCAGCGCGTTGTCGACGTTGTATCCACCGATGAGGGGCGAGTTGACCAGATGACCACGCCAAAAAAACGTGGACCCGCGAAGCGACGTGACGACGTCGACGGCGTCGTCACGCGAGACTCGCGTCACTGGCAACGTGGTCATGCTCGCTAGGCGATCTCCGTAATCGTCGTCGGTCCAGATGACGGCACGCTTCGCGAATTCAGGGGTGAACAGCGTGGCCTTGGCATGAAAGTATCGTTCCATCGTCTCGTGATAGTCAAGGTGATCGTGACCGAGGTTGGTAAAGGCGGCCACACAAAACCGCAATCCCTCGACCCGGTGTTGGTCGAGAGCGTGACTCGATACCTCCATGGCAACGAGAGAGTCTGGAATTGAGGCGTCAAAACTTTCAATAGCGCTGGCGAGCGAGCGATAGAGCTCGGGTGCGGCGGGCGTCGTTCGCTGATTCGTGAGCGTGCCAATACTCGCTGCGTTCCACGAAAGAGCTCGAGCCAGCGACGCCACTATTGTCGTCGTACTCGTCTTACCGTTCGTGCCGGTGACGCCTACCAATTTGGCTCGGGCTTCAGGGTG
>DATCBX010000046.1:0-2935 GCA_036511635.1 Acidimicrobiales bacterium
AAGTCGCAGCGAGTGCTCAAAGCCCGTCCACACGTTGGGCTCTTCACTCATCGAGCGCAGCCACGCGCGCTGTTCATCGTCAAAGAAGTCAAAGCTCAGTGTGGCAAGTTTCCCGCCACCGCTGAGAAACTCAATTGCTCGGAACTGGAATGATTGAAAACCCGACGCGGGATCGAGGGGATCGCGAAACTCGAGAAAACCTTCAGGTGACATCGTGTCGAGGAGTCGAAGGTGACTGAGCAACAACTCTTCAATCTCGATCATTCTGCGCAGGTGCGAAATCGCTCGCCACGGTTCGTTGGCGTGCAAGAACGTCGCCGCCCGGCGCAGTTCATCGACGATGACCTTGAACCAGAGTTCGTACGACTGGTGAACGACAATGAAAAGTAGTTCGTCCGGAGCGTCCTCAGTGAGAGGGATCTGAAGTTTTAACAGGTCATTAATTCGTAGATACGTTGAGTAGTCGGTCCCTTTTGCCACCTCTAAACCATAGGGGCGAAGTCGCGGCACTACTAAGAACGCGTGATGGGCTTGTAGCGAAGGCGGTGGGGCTGATCGGCGTCGGTGCCCAGTCGCTTGTGACGATCGGCCTCGTAGTCAGAGAAATTCCCCTCAAACCAGCGCACCACGGCGTCGTCCTCGAAGGCCAATACGTGCGTCGCGATCCGGTCCAAAAACCAGCGATCGTGACTGATTACAACAGCGCAACCTGGAAACGACAGCAGTCCGTCTTCTAAGGCGCGCAGCGTATCCACGTCGAGGTCGTTCGTCGGTTCGTCCAACAACAGCACGTTGCCCGCGCTCCTCAAGACCTTGGCGAGTTGCACACGGTTGCGCTCGCCTCCCGAGATCTCGCCAACTTTCTTTTGCTGGTCACTGCCCTTGAAACCAAAACTCGCCACGTAGGCGCGCGCGTGAATCTCGCGCGTTCCCACCACCATGTGTTCTTGTCCTCCGCTGATCTCGTCAAAGACGGTGTTCTCGCCCTCGAGTGAGTCGCGCGACTGATCGACGTACGCGAACTGCACGGTGGTCCCAACCTCGATGTCACCACCATCGGGCTTCTCTTGACCGACCATCATGCGAAACAAAGTGGTCTTGCCCGCACCGTTCGGTCCAATGACGCCGACTATCCCACCGGGCGGCAAGAGAAACGTCAGGTCTTCTATCAGTAGTCGATCCTCGAAACCTTTGGTGAGGTTGGTGGCGTTCACGACGGTGTCACCGAGGCGAGGTCCGGGCGGAATCGCGATCTCGAGGCGGTCAGCGCGACGATCAGCCGACTCGGATTCGGCGACGAGCTCATTGAATGACGTCAGACGCGCTTTGCCCTTGCTTTGACGCGCGCGTGGCGAAAGTCGAATCCACTCCAACTCTCGCTCGAGGGAGGCTTGGCGAACTTTGTCGGCCTTTTCTTCGGCTGCCAGACGAGCCTGCTTCTGCTCGAGCCACGACGAGTAGTTACCTTCCCACGGAATACCGTGGCCACGATCGAGTTCAAGGATCCACTGCGCCGCGTTGTCGAGAAAGTAGCGATCGTGAGTAATGGCAACGACGGTGCCGCTGTAGTCCTGAAGTGTGCGCTCTAACCACGCCACCGACTCGGCATCAAGGTGGTTGGTTGGCTCATCAAGGAGCAGCAAGTCCGGATGAGACAAAAGAAGCCGACAGAGCGCGACGCGTCGTCGCTCGCCACCCGAGAGTGTTGTCACGTCGGCGTCAGGGGCAGGAAGTCGCAACGCGTCCATCGCGATCTCGAGTGTGCGTTCGAGGTCCCAGGCGTTGGCGGCGTCAATCTTGGTTTGAAGATCGGCCTGTTCAGCGAGCAACGCGTCGAAGTCCGCGTCGGGCTCGCCCATCGCGGCACAGACCTCATTGAATCGAAGGAGCAAGTCGCGCTGTTCGGCGACGCCGTCGGCAACATTGCCCACCACGTCCTTCGTTGGATCGAGTTGTGGTTCTTGAGAGAGATAACCGACGCTGAAACCCGGCGTGAGCCGAGCCTCGCCACTAAAGCCATCGTCGAGGCCCGCCATGATGCGAAGAAGTGACGTTTTTCCAGAACCGTTCGCGCCAATGACGCCTATTTTCGCGCCGGGATAGAACGAAAGATTTATTCCCTTGAGTACCTCGCGGTCCGGAGGGTAAAAACGGCGAAGGTCTCGCATGGTGAAAATGAACTGTGCAACCATGCCTTCTAGTGTGACCGATATCGCGACGGCAGTCATATTTGGCGTAGTGATTGTAACTAAGGGACTATTACACTCGACTCATGTCAGATACCATCGTCACGTCGAATCGCCACGCGCCGGACTGGGTCATCCTCTCAATTGCTTGTCTCGCGCAGTTCATGGTGGTGCTTGACGTCTCTATTGTCAACGTGGCCCTGCCGCGAATGGGCGCTGACCTGAACTTCTCATACAGCAGTGCCCAATGGGTGGTGAACGCCTACGTCTTGACATTCGCTGGCTTCTTATTGCTCGGTGGCAGAGCCGCGGACTTCTTTGGTCGCCGACACGTCTACATCACCGGTATCACGATTTTCACTCTCGCGAGCATCGGCGCGGGTTTCGCTCAAAGCGGTGGGCAGATGATCGCGATTCGTGCCATTCAGGGCATCGGTGGCGCCATCCTTTCCCCCGCCACGCTCACCATCATCGTTACGACCTTTCACGGTCCTCGCCTACCCAAGGCCATCGGTGCTTGGAGCGCGGTCGCGGGCGCCGGTGGCGCCGTCGGCGGACTGCTTGGCGGCATTTTGACCGGTTGGGCCTCGTGGCGATGGGTCTTTTTCATCAACGTACCTTTTGGACTCGTGGCGGGTATTAGCGCGGCGCTGTACTTGCGTGAGATGCGCAATCGCGGCGCGACACAAAAGCTCGACGTCACTGGCTCGGCGCTTGTAACGGGCGGTCTGGTTTCGTTGATTTACGGT
>DATCBX010000047.1:0-2210 GCA_036511635.1 Acidimicrobiales bacterium
CGACCGCGGGACGAAGGAGCTGCAGTTTGACGCCCGTGCCCTCCAAGGATTGAGCGAGCCCCTGACAAAGGCGATCGAGACCCGCTTTGGCACCTGAGTAGAGGTAGGCGTTTGAACGAACGCGAATCGCCGCGACAGAACTCATGACAAGAATTCGTCCACTGCCTTGGGCGACCAAGCGATGGCGAATCTCGGCCAGCGCGGCGACGGGCCAGGTGACGTTGACGGTGATCATTCGCGCGCAGGCGCTGGCGTCTTCTTCGTCGGCGTGCTGGTCGCCGAGTAATCCCACCGCGATGACCACCAAGTCAACCTGATCGCCGACCTTCGCGAAGGCCTCGCTCACGGTGCGTTGCGCGTTCGAGGGGTCTTCAGCGTCAAAGATCACGACGTCAGTCTTCGTCGCGCCGTATTCGTGGGCTTCGCCCGCAGCTTCGTCGAGCAGTCCTCGATTGCGCCCAGCCAGTACCACGGTGTGCGCACGCGCCGCGCAGAGTTTCTTGGTGAGGGCGCGCGCAATATCTGAGCTGCCGCCAAAGACGATGACGTTCTGGGGTTGACCGAAGGCGTTTTCCATACTTACTTTCCTACTAGGTCGAGGCGACGAGCGAGGTCGCTGGTTAGTTGATTCTTAGGATCGATCTGTGCTTTGACTTTGAGAAACTCATCGAGTCGCGGGTACATCGCTCGCGCGCGTTCGCCACTGAGGCGAGCGTCTTTTGCTAAGTACACGCGACCTCCGGCGTCGAGCACGAGCGCGTCGAGCTCATCGAGAACGTCAGGAAGACGCGGTGAGCCGACGGGCATGTCGAGAGCCAACGTCCAACCCGCGAGTGGGAATGAAAGGGGTGCCGGGTTGCCTGCACCGAAGCGCTTCAACACACCAAGAAAACTCGTGAGGCGCGAGCTGGAGAGTCGTTCAATGACCTCACCGATTGTCGCGCGCGCACTTTCGGGCACGCAGAACTGATACTGCACGAAGCCACGCTGGCCATAGAGGCGATTCCAGTTGCCAACGCCGTCGAGGGGATAGAAGAACGTGGAGAGTTTCTGCGCTTCACCGACTTCGTGACGTGGCGCGCTGCGAAACCAGAGTTCGTTGAACGCCGCCACTGACCACTTGTTTAAGAGACCGCTGGGCGCCTGCATGGGCACGGAAACCCGTTGACGACGGGGTCCCTTGAGAGACAACTTCTCGACGTCCTCTTCGCTTGCGTGCACGCCTCGAGTGAGAATCGCCCGTCCTAGATGTGCGCCACGCGTCATGCAGTCAACCCAGGCAACGGAGTAGCGATAGTCATCGTCGCCCTCGGTCATTGCGGTCATGACGCTTTCAAGATCACCGTACCGATCGGTGTCCACCACGACTTGATTGGTGGTGATGGGAATCAGGGTGAGCGTGATTGACGTCACGACGCCCGTGAGCCCCATGGCGCCCATAGTCGCCCAAAAGAGATCTGCGTGTTCGCTAGGGGACACGTCGAAAGCGCCTGCGGGAGTGACGAGTCGCATCGAGAGAACGTGCGACGCGAACGAGCCGTCGACGTGATGGTTTTTGCCGTGTACGTCAGCGGCCACCGCGCCGCCCATCGTTACCTGTCGAGTTCCTGGGGTGACGGGAACGAACCAGCCTCGAGGCATTGCGTAGATGAGTAACTGATCGAAAGAGACGCCCGCGCCGACGGTCACGACGCCACGTTCGTCGATTTCACTTATGCCGACGAATCCCGCGTTGTCGAGGACGACACCGCCGCTGAGTTGGGCGGCGTCGCCGTAACTTCGCCCGAGCCCTCGTGCTATTACCCGTGAGCCGGAGGCGAACTCCTCGAGTACGTCGTTTTCACTGTGGGGGTTACGAACGTCGGACAGTGCGACGGTGGTGCGCCCCCAGCCCGAAAGTCTCCGCTCACTCACTCGTAGACGCCAAAGATCATGAGTACGACCCACACCAGCAAGAGCAGTTGAACGGTTCGATTCCGAAGAAGTAGTTCCTCGGGCGCGGCGCCGTGACCCTCTTGGGCGGAACGCAGAATAAAGAGCACCGCGAAAACCACAGGCACCACGCTCACGCGCACTGGAAACGTCGCGTCCAAGTTTGCCGAAAGTCCTGTGTACGCGGTATCAAAAGCCCAGAGGCAGTACGCCGTGACGACCGCCGTGGCACACAGCGTGAGCGCGGAGCTTAAGAATTCACTCGTGTACTCAGAGAG
>DATCBX010000048.1:0-18800 GCA_036511635.1 Acidimicrobiales bacterium
CTCGCCACGGGCAAAATTGAGATTACGGCTCAAAATCACAATTACGCCGTCGTGCCCGACTCACTTGCGCGCGCGACCATCAGCCACGTCAATTTGAACGATGGTGTCATCGAGGGCATCTACGCGAAGGAAGAACGCTGCTTCTCCGTCCAGTACCACCCCGAAGCGGGACCAGGACCCCACGACGCGCGCTACCTCTTCGACCGATTCGATTCTCTCCTTCGAACTAATACCCTTGGAGTGCACTAATGCCCCGTCGTAGCGATCTCACCACGATCATGGTCATTGGGTCAGGTCCTATCGTGATCGGTCAGGCCTGTGAATTCGACTACTCCGGCACGCAGGCTTGCCAGGTGTTGCGCGCCGAGGGGTACCGGGTCGTTCTCGTTAATTCAAATCCAGCCACGATCATGACCGATCCGGCAACCGCGGACGCGACGTACGTCGAGCCCCTCGACGCTGACGTCCTCGTTGACATCATTGAGCGCGAACGTCCCGACGCGTTGCTTCCCACCCTCGGTGGACAGACTGCGCTGAATCTCACGATGGAACTCGTTCGACGCGGTGACCTAGATCGACTCGGTGTTGAAGTAATCGGTGCGCGACCCGACGCCATATCAACCGCCGAGGACCGAGAGCTCTTTAAAGAAGCAATGGCCGAGATCGGACTCGCGGTTCCTGAGTCAGGGTTTGCTCACACCGTCGAGGACGCGCTCATCGTGGCAACCTCAATTGGCTGGCCAATCATCATTCGTCCGAGTTTCATCTTGGGTGGCGCTGGCACCGGTATTGCTCACAACGAGGAGGATTTTCTCCAATTGGCGGCCGAGGGCATCGCCGCATCACCCATTGGCGAGATCCTCGTAGAGAAGTCGATCGCTGGTTGGAAAGAGTTTGAACTCGAGGTTATGCGTGACCACGCTGACAACTGCGTGGTGATCTGTTCCATTGAGAACTTTGATCCGATGGGTGTACACACCGGTGACTCGATTACCGTCGCGCCTCAGCAGACCCTCTCAGACGTTGAGTATCAAGAGATGCGCGACGACGCCTTTCGGGTACTGCGCCGTGTCGGCGTGGAGACCGGTGGGTCCAACGTTCAGTTCGCGGTCAACCCCGACACGGGAGAGCGATTGGTGATTGAGATGAACCCACGTGTCTCTCGATCGAGTGCTTTGGCCTCGAAGGCTACGGGTTTCCCCATTGCCAAAATTGCGGCACGTTTGGCCGTTGGCTACACATTGGACGAAATTCAAAACGACATCACCAAAGTCACGCCCGCGAGTTTTGAGCCCGTCATTGACTACGTCGTCACCAAGATTCCTCGTTGGGCCTTTGAGAAGCTGCCCGGTTCGTCGCCACAACTCGGCACGCGTATGCAGTCGGTGGGCGAGGTGATGGCCATTGGCCGCAATTTTGCCGAATCACTCCAAAAGGCCGTGCGTTCACTCGAACAAGGTCGATCAGGCTTTGCCTTGGGCCATGACTCTGAGTTCGCCGAACTTGACAGCGAGGCGCTTTGGGAACTCTGCGTTGTTGCGACGCCCGAACGCCTCTTCGCGCTGCATGAAGTACTCCTTCGCGGAGCAACGATCGAAGAGGTTGCCCAACGTACGCGAATTGACGTCTGGTTCATCCATCAACTGGCCTCGATCGTCGAGCGTGAAAGGGAACTCGCTGCTGGTCTTGATCTAAAGAACCTTGACACGCGTGGATGGCGCCGTTACAAACAGTGGGGCTTTTCTGACGTACAGATCGCTCAACTGACGGGACAGGCAAGTAATCAGGTGACCACACTGCGCAAAGACGCTGGCGTGCTAACGACCTTTAAGACAGTAGACACCTGCGCCGCAGAGTTTGAGGCCACGACCCCGTATCACTACAGCACCTACGAGGACACGAGCGAGGTGCAGACGTCCTCGCGCGACCGAGTCATCATTCTTGGATCGGGTCCGAATCGCATCGGTCAAGGCATCGAATTTGACTACTGCTGCGTGCACGCGTCGATGGCGCTGCGCGCCATGGGATACGAGAGCGTTATGGTGAACTGCAATCCGGAAACGGTATCGACGGACTACTCGACGTCGGACCGGCTCTACTTCGAGCCTCTCACTCCCGAAGACGTGGCAGAAGTTATTGCCGCCGAGATTGCGGCTTGCGTTGACGGTGCCCGTGTCGTGGGCGTCATCGTCGCCCTCGGCGGGCAAACACCTTTGAAACTTTCTCACTCACTGGACCCCGCGCTCGTTCTTGGCACGCCCGTCAGTTCCATCGACGCCGCCGAAGATCGCCAGCGCTGGTCTGAAATCTGCACATCACTTGGTCTACGTCAACCCCCCGGGGATGTTGCGTTGACCTTGGAGGAAGCTCGAGTAATCGCTAAACGGGTCGGCTATCCCGTGCTGGTTCGTCCGAGCTACGTGCTCGGCGGTCGCGCAATGGAAATTGTCTATGACGACGCCGCGTTAGAGCGCGTGATGAAAGACCTCACGAGTGCGCACGGTTCGCTCGCGCGTGAAGGCGGCGTGTCGCAAAGCCGCCCGATTCTTCTGGACAGTTTTCTCGAAGACGCCATTGAGGTTGACGTTGACGCCGTTCGTGATGGCGAAGGTGACGTCTTCGTCGCGGGTGTCATGGAACACGTTGAGGAGGCTGGCGTGCACTCAGGGGACTCAGCGTGCGCGCTACCGCCCCAGACACTGAGCGGTGAGGTCATCGCGACGCTGCACGAGCACACCGCCAAAATCGCTCACGCGCTCGGCGTCGTGGGTCTCATCAACGTGCAGTACGCGGTGAAGAACGAAGAGGTGTTCGTGCTCGAGGCCAATCCGCGCGCTAGTCGTACCGTGCCATTCGTCGCCAAAGCGACCGGCGTACCCTTGGCCCAGGTCGCGGTGCGCGTCATGCTTGGTCACAGTCTGAAAACGCTTCGCGAAGAAGGCGTCGTGCCTGCAACGACCCCCGTGCCGAGTTACGTGAGCGTCAAAGAGGCCGTGCTGCCATTCAATCGTTTTCCTGGTGTGGACACGGTGCTCGGTCCCGAGATGCGTTCGACGGGTGAAGTAATGGGCATTGGCGAAAGCTTCGGTATCGCCTTTGCGAAGTCCCAACTTGCCTCAGGGACTCGTCTGCCCGACAGCGGACAAGTGTTTATGTCACTGGCCGATCGTGACAAAGTGTCCGGCCTCGAGCTCGCACGCCAGCTCGTTCAACTTGGTTTTCGCCTGGCTGCAACAGTAGGCACCGCCGGATTCCTTCGCTCAAACGACGTGACGGTTGACACGTTGGTAGGAAAAATTGGACTGGGTGACCTCGGCGTTGACGCCGTGAAGATGATCAAATCGGGAGAGGTGCAGTTGGTCGTGAACACACCCTCAGGGTCGAGCGCACGCACTGACGGCGCCGAGATTCGCATTGCCTGCGTTGGTTACGGTGTGGCATGCGTCACGACGCTCAGTGCGGGTTTTGCCGCCGCCAAAGGTATCGCCGACACGCGAGAAAAGGGTTGGCGCGTGCACTCCCTGCAAGAGTTGCACCCGTGACGAGTCTCGCAACACGAGTAGGCAGTGTCGAGCTGGGATCATTGATACTGACGGCCTCGGGCACGGCCGGCCTCGGCGACGAGCTCTCCGCGTACGGGAATCTCAGCGAACTCGGCGCGGTCGTCACGAAGTCGTTGGCAGCTTTTGCCTGGCCGGGCAACGCGCCGCCACGCGTCACGTCCTCGGGCGAGCACATGGTGAACGCGGTGGGACTTCAAGGTCCGGGTGTGTCGGCGTGGCGCGAACACGATTTGGTAGCGCTTCGCATCCGGGGTGCGTCCGTCGTGGGTTCAATATGGGGACGAACCGTCGATGAGTTTTTTGACGCGGCCGAGGCAATGAAAGGTGCGCCACTCGTCGCACTTGAAGTCAACGCGAGTTGCCCGAACTTAGAGAATCGACGTCAGATCTTCGCACACTCCGCTGCCGCTACAAGGGACATTGTCGCGGCGTCACGGATCGCGGGACTTCCTTTATGGGTGAAGCTCAGTCCGAATACACCTCAGTTACTCGAGATCGCCCACGCCGCGATAGAGGCGGGCGCTGACGCGCTCGTACTCGTCAACACGGTGCTTGGCATGGCCATTGACGTTGAAGCGCGTCGCCCCACGCTGGGCAACGGTGGCGGAGGCGTGAGTGGCGCTGGTGTACTTCCTGTGGCATTACGCGCGGTCTATGAATGTCATGAGGCTTTTCCTCACACACCCTTGGTTGGGGTTGGGGGAGTGAGCTGTGGCGAAGACGCGGTGGCGATGTTGATGGCGGGCGCCTGTGCGGTGGAAGTTGGCACCGCGACGTTCGCGAATCCCCGCGCTCCGTGGATTGTTCAAAGAGAAGTACGTGAGTGGATGGATCGACATCACGTCGATTCGGTTAATGATCTTGTAGGAGTGGCCCATGGCTGAAACGTTCGGTGTGCGATTGCAAGAGCGACTGCGAGAACAGGGTCCACTGTGCGTGGGCGTCGATCCAAGCAGAGAACTCCTCGCCGCGTGGGATCGACCCGACAACGCCGAAGGACTGGAATTCTTTTGCCTCGCTGTTCTCGAGGCGGTGATTGGTGTCGCGCCCGTCATTAAACCTCAAGTGGCATTCTTCGAGCGTTTTGGCTCGGCTGGCTATCGCGCGTTGGAGCGTCTTATCAAGGAAGCGAACGACGCGGAACTCTTGGTAGTCGCTGACGCGAAACGCGGCGATTTCGATGTCACCAATGTGGGATACGCCCAAGCGTGGCTCGAAGATACTTCACCCCTCGCGGTTGACGCCGTTACGGCAAGTCCCTACCTCGGCGTGGACGCACTAGCCCCGCTCTTTGAGCTCGCCGCGTCGAGTGGTCGCGGCGTCTTCGTTCTCGCGGCGACGTCGAACGAAGACGGGCGCGTCATTCAAGAGGCCCGTACCTTTGAAAATGAGCGCGTCGAAGAGATGGTGCTCCGACGCGTCTCTGAGCTCAATCACCGTGACGAGGGGCTGGGATCGATTGGCGTCGTGCTCGGCGCCACGCGTGACGCACCCAATTTCGCGCTCAACTCGCTCGCCGGACCCTACCTCGTACCGGGTGTTGGCGCCCAGGGGGCGGGGCCTCGCGACGTGGCGCGACTTTTCGAGCAGTGCGACGAAGGTACCGTGCTCGTGAACGTTGCACGAGCGATTCTTCGCGCCGGTCCCGAACGTCGAGGCTTACGCGACGCGGCCCGGCGCTGGCGTGACGACCTGCGAGAAGTCCTCTAGCCAGCGTGACGCCAGCGGAGTAGTCTGACCTCGTGACACCGACGCCACCAACATTGTCGCAAGAGCAGCGCGTCGAAGCATCACGTCTGGCGGTCGCCAATCGTCGTCGTCGTGCCGACGTCAAACGACTCGTGAAATCCGGCGAGCTTTCCCTGGAGGAGCTTTTTTCACTGGCCGCACGCGAAGAGTGCGTGGCCCAGATGCGCGCCTATGACCTGATTTCCGCGTTGCCCGCAATCGGTGAAGTGAAGGCCGAGCGCATCATGAAGAGCGCCTCTATCGCAAAGACTCGTCGAATTCGAGGCCTTGGTCCGAAGCAGCGCGCCGAACTGTTTCGAGCTCTTGTCCGCTGAACCTCTCGTTGTTGTACTCATTGGTCCCGGGGGCGTTGGCAAGGGCACCTTGGCCCAACGACTCATTGAGGCGGATTCACATCTCTGGTTAAGTAAGAGTTGGACGACGCGCGCGCCGCGCGAGAGCGAGCGTGGTGATGAATACCACTTCGTGGATAGAGAGACGTTCGAGCAGGCCATTCGGGAAGGAAAATTCCTCGAATGGGCCGAGTTCCATGGCAATCTCTATGGCACGCCACTACCTGAAGCGCCCGACAACACCGACGTGCTCCTTGAGATTGAGGTTCAAGGCGCTGAACAAGTGCGTCGTCATCGAGAGGACGCGGTGGTCTTTTTGATCCTTCCCCCCTCTATGGAGAGCCTCGAAGAGCGACTTCGTACTCGCGGCGATGCTGATGATCACGTCGTTGAACGCCTGACGAGCGCCCCTAGCGAACTTGAAAAGGGCCATCAATTGGCCTCGTACGTGGTCATAAATGACGACCTAGAGAGAGCAAGTGTCCAAATCCTCTCTATACTGGAAGAACTTCGCCAGCAACGGCGGAACCCCTCGTCAAAGGACTAGCTTCATGGCCGAACGCCCCACCCTTGTTGATCCGCCCATCGAGACCCTTCTGCACATGGTGGGGGACTCAAAGTTCACTCTTGTCGCGGTGACTGCCATTCGCGCCCGTGAAATTAACGAGTACTACAACGGACTGGGTTCGGGCCACGGAGCCTTGATTCCACCACAGGTGACCTCGCTGTCCAACAAGTCGCTGTCGCTGGCCATGGAAGAACTCCACGAAGGCAAGTTGCTCTTTCACCGCCCCACGACCGAAGAGCTTGAAGACGAGCGTTTGCAGGCGGAAGCCTTGGAGCAAGCTCGCCAGGACGCCAACAGTGACCTGGATGCCTTCACCGATGCGCTCCGCGACGCCTAATTCGTCAACTCCTCGCATTGTCCTAGGCGTCGCCGGCGGTATCGCCGCCTACAAATCCGTCGAACTATTGCGCCTTCTTCGCGACAAGGGCTACCACGTCGCGCCGATTCTTACTCCTGACGCCACTCGTTTCGTTGGCGCAGTAACGTTTTCTGCTCTGGCCAGTGAGCCCGCTCGCACCAGCCTCTACGGAGATCCGACAACACCGATTCCTCATACCTATTTGGGTTCGCAGGCTTCCATTGTGGTTGTCGCGCCCGCAACCGCGCATCTCATAGCGCGCTACGCAATGGGACTCGCCGACGATCTTCTTACCGCGACGCTCCTCGCGACGAGGGCACCGGTGCTTTTGTGTCCAGCGATGCACACTGAAATGTGGGAACAACCCTCGGTGCAGGAGAATCTGGCGACGTTACGCCGCCGCGGTGTGCTCGTTCTAGAGCCAGAGTCCGGTCACCTCGCGGGCGGAGATGAAGGTGTTGGTCGACTGCCCGAGCCAGAGAAAATCGCAGAACTGATCGAGAAAATCGTCGACGGGCATCGTGGCGCGCTCAGCGGTAGACGAGTGCTGATCAGCGCGGGCGGAACGCGCGAGGCGATCGATCCCGTTCGCGTGATTTCGAATCGCTCTTCTGGGCGTCAGGGTTACGCGCTGGCTGAAGTGGCCGCTCGAATGGGCGCTGTCGTGACGCTGGTCTCGACGGTCAAACGGGCGCTGAGCCTCGACACCGTGAAAGAAATTGACGTCGTGTCGGTGGAAAGTGCCGCCCAGATGCACGAGGCGATGAAAGTGCGCGGCGAGGAGAGCGACGTCGTGATCATGGCCGCGGCGGTGGCGGACTTTACTGTGCGCGCGGCTGGTGAAAAAATGAAGAAACGAGACGGCGTGCCGGAGTTGCAGTTTGAGCCCGCACCGGACATCTTGGGGGACCTCGTTTCGAGGCGCCACCCCGAACAGGTCTTTGTTGGTTTTGCCGCCGAGACGACCGACGTGATTGAGAACGCGACCGCCAAGCTGAAGGAAAAGGGTGTCGATCTACTCGTCGTCAACGACGTGTCTAAACCGGGCGTGGGCTTTGAACATTCGACGAACGAAGTTGTGTTGCTCGGGATCAACGAAGAGCCCGTGCGCATTTCTCTTCGCTCGAAAGAAGCGATTTCGTGGGATATCTTGGCTAGGGTTGCTGCATTGTTACCTCGAGGAGCCCAATGAGCGACCGGACCCTGTTTACGTCTGAGTCAGTGACCGAAGGGCACCCTGACAAGATCGCCGATCAGGTATCTGACAGTGTGCTTGACGCGATTCTCACTCAAGACCCCCTCGCCCGCGTGGCGTGCGAAACCTTACTGACGACTGGACTGTGCGTGGTGGCGGGTGAGATCACTACGAGTGCGGTTGTTGACATCACCGCGACCGCCCGTCGCACCATTCTTGACATTGGCTATGACGATGGCGCCAAGGGCTTCGACGGAAAGAACTGCGCCGTCCTGGTCTCTCTCGATAAGCAGAGTCCCGACATTGCTAGTGGCGTCGACGTCGCGCTCGAACTGCGAAGTGGTTCGGGGGGCGAGGACGAACTCAACGCACTAGGCGCTGGTGACCAGGGAATGATGTTTGGTTACGCCTGTAGCGACAACGAGGACTTCATGCCGTTGCCAATATGGTTGGCGCACCGTTTGTCCATGCGGCTCTCTCAAGTGCGCCGATCCGGTCAAATTCCTTACCTACGACCCGACGGCAAGACGCAAGTGACGATTGCCTACGAAGACGGTCGACCGGTGGGCGTGGACACTGTCCTCGTCTCAACGCAGCACGAAGACGGCTACGACCATGAATCGATTCAGCGAGACGTTATCGATCACGTGATTCGTCCAATGTTGCCCACTGACCTGGACACCACGTCGATGCGAGTATTCGTGAATCCCTCGGGGAAGTTCGTGCTGGGCGGACCGCACGCTGACGCCGGGTTGACGGGACGAAAGATCATCGTCGACACGTACGGCGGCATGGCACGACACGGTGGTGGCGCGTTCTCCGGCAAAGATCCATCCAAGGTGGACCGTTCGGCGGCCTACGCCGCTCGCTGGGTCGCTAAGCACGTCGTCGCGTCAGGAGCGGCGGAACGTTGTGAAGTGCAGGTGGCCTACGCCATCGGCGTCGCCCGTCCTGTCTCGGTACTAGTTGAAACCTTTGGAACCGAGCGCGTTGATCGCGCGAAGATCGCCAAAGCCGTGGACGCCCTCTTTGACCTTCGTCCCGCGGCGATCATTCGTGACCTCGATTTACGGCGCCCGATCTACCAACGCACTGCGGCGTACGGCCATTTTGGAAGAAGTGACCAAGGTTTCACCTGGGAGCTGACGCCCCGGCTTGACGATCTTCGCCGGGAACTGTCGCTGACCTAGTGGCCGCTCGCGCGGTTCGCGTTATCACTGAGGTCGCCGCGGTTGATCGGCCTTTTGACTACTTACTGAACGACGCCACCGACCAAGTACGAGTGGGTGACCGAGTGCGAGTGGACTTCAATCATCGATCAGTGCGCGCGTGGGTGATTGAAGAGGCACAGCCGTCAGTTGAACTTAAGACCATCAAGAAGTGGCTGGGCTACGGCCCGCCGCCCTCGCTCCTCGATCTTTTGAAGTGGGCGAGTGAGCGTTGGTACAGCTCGTGGTCGCGTTTCCTGTTGAGTGCGTCGCCTCATCGAATCATTACTGTCTTGCCGAATGCGCCTGTTGCCGCGCCACTGAGCCAGGCAGTCCATGATTTTTCCCTATTGAGAGCACCTGGTGTACTGCAAGTAGCGCCGACGAGTGATCCGTTGGCGCTGGTGCTCGGCGCTTACGAGAGCACCCGCGAGGCTGAAGGATCGCTCCTTGTCTTAGTACCTAACGAAAGTTGGGCGAGTCGCCTGCGTGGACGATTAGAACAACGTGGCTGCCTCGTTGCCTCAGGCGATGACCAATGGGACCGGATGCGCGCGGGTTGGCCGGTGGTGGTGGGAGCACGCGGCACCGCGCTCGCGCCAGTACCCAAGGTGGCGGGCGCCGTGATTATTGACGCCGATGACGAGTCGTATCGATCGAGCGCGACACCAACATGGGACGCGGTGACGATGCTGCGAGAGCGCTGTCGTCGAGACAAGGCCCCTCTCTGGTGTACTTCGATCATCCCTTCGCCAACGTTGATTGACGGGGGCGAATACGAGAAAGACGACGACCTCGTGAGTGGCTGGCCGCGACTCGAAGTGATCGACCGACGTTCGAGCGACCCTCGTGACGGCGTGCTGGCCCGCGAGGCTCTGGACGCAGCACATCGGGCTCTCGCTGGCGAGGAGAATATCGCCGTCGCCGTGATTTTGCAGCGGCTCGGTTCGGGGCGACTTCTCGCGTGCGCAAAGTGTGGCGAACTGGCTCGCTGTGCCGTGTGCGAACAGGCCGAAGAGGAAGTCGCCGATCAAGTGGCCTGTAGCGCTCGACATGAACTACGCGCTCGTTTCTGTCGCGCGTGCGGTTCAACGAACTTAAAGCGGCTACGCGGTGGCGTGACGACCCTGGCCCGTGACCTCAGTGCACAGCTCTCACAACCGGTGAGTGAAATAACCGCGGCGTCTGACCTCTTGGCGCCACTTGCGCGAGTCGTCGTGGGAACTGAAGCGACATGGCAGCGCGTACGACGCTGCGGCGTGGTCATCTTCGTGGACTTCGATCAGTATCTGCTGGCGCCACGCGAGTCGGCTCGACGCAACGCGATCAACGCGGTTGGCAAGGCCGGTCGACTCGTGGGATCGCGACGAGAAGGCCGTGGTCACGTGGTGCTCCAGACGCGACGCGGTGAAGACGCCGTAATACACGCGCTGATGAGCGCGGATTTTGACGCGATCATCGCCGAGGATATTGCCACTGCGGAACTACTGGAACTCAGTCCCTACGGGGCAAGTGCGGAGGTGTCGGGCGAAGGGGCCGAATTGTTCGTCGAAGGACTCGCGACGTCTCCTGTCACCGTTGAGCGCACGCCTACGGGGTACGTCGTGCGTGCTCCGGACGTCGCGACCTTGACGAATGCTCTGCGAAGTGTCGATCGTCCCGCACAGAAATTGCGAGTCGCGGTTCAGTGAGCGTTGTGCGTAGCGCAACGAGTCGAAGGTGAAGAGCAGCGTCCGCACGGTATCGTAGAGCCGTGAGTTTGTTGCCCATTCGAATCTACGGGGACCCCGTACTGTCCACCGTTACGACGAACGTCGAGAATATTGACGGGAAAATTGCCGCCCTCGCGCTTTCAATGATCGAGACCATGAACGAGGCTCCGGGTGTCGGTCTTGCGGCCAATCAAATTGGTGTTCAAAAGCGCCTCTTCGTCTATGACAAAGGCGACGGACCACACGTTGTCGTTAATCCCGTCATTGTCGAGACATCGGGTGAATGGACCTACGAAGAGGGGTGCCTTTCAGTGCCCGGTCTCAGTTGGGAGATTGTTCGTCCCAATCAGGTTCATCTCAAGGGCTTCGACCTTGATGGAAATGAACTCGACATTGAAACCGACGAGTACGAGGCGCGCATCTTCCAACACGAATGTGATCACCTTGACGGAGTCCTCCTCGTCGAGCGATTGACAGATGAGCAGAAGAAGGAAGCAAAGAAGGATCTCCGAAAACGCCGTCTCAAGATTTCAAGTGACGATCACGACGGACTTCGCCAACTGTTTGGTGAGTAGATGCGCGTTGTCTTCCTCGGTACTCCCGAAGCGGCCGTGCCCACACTTGAGGCTCTCGTTAGCGCAGGACATGACGTAGTACTCGTCATCACGCGGCCAGACCGGCGCCGAGGCCGTGGGAGCGACCTCGTCGCGAGTCCAGTGAAACGTGCCGCCCTCGAACTCGGACTTCGTGTTGGTTACCGTCTTGGTGACATCGACGTTGACGAGGTCGAACTCGGAATCGTTGTGGCGTACGGCGCGATCATTCCTGCCCCTCTCTTGGCGGAAGTACCAATGCTGAACGTGCACTTTTCTCTGTTGCCCCGCTGGCGTGGTGCGGCGCCGGTGCAACGTGCCATTTTGGCGGGCGACCAAGAAACCGGCGTCGCGATCATCTCGCTCGAGGAGACGCTTGACACCGGTCCCGTTCACCTCGAACGTCGGGTACTAATCGAAGAGAAAACTGCTGAAACGTTGACGCGAGAACTCGCCGCACTAGGCGCGAGTGCGTTGCTCGAGGTTTTAGCGACCCCAGAACTGCTCGAAAACCCCCGCGTGCAAGCTGGTGACGCGACCTACGCCGAAAAGCTAACGAAAGAGACGTTCCACGTGACGCCATCTTCCACGGCGCTGATCGCCCTTAGAACTACGCGCCTCGGGGGAGCGTTCCTCTTTATAGACGACAAGCGACTCAGCTTGTTCGCCGCCCACGCGTCGAGCGCCCACGTTGGCGAAGGTGTGGCGACGCGCGTCGATGGCGACGTACTCATCGGAACGAGTTCGGGGGCAGTGGCGTTGGATCAGATTCGACCCGAGGGTTCGAAGACGATGAGCGCGCGGGCGTGGTGGGAGGGCCACCACGGCCTGGACGATCAACTCGCGTGGCGCTAGGCCACGACGTCACGCCCTAGGCTAAGCGCGTGACGGTGATAGATGCTGGCCCGGTGGGCGAGATTCGTATCGCCCCTTCTATTCTTGCTGCTGACTTTGGCAACCTGGCGCACGCCGTAGAAACCATCGATGCCGAAACTGACTGGCTCCACGTCGACGTGATGGACGGTCACTTTGTGCCGAACATCTCTCTTGGCCCACCGGTCGTAGCGTCCCTTCGTCCTTACAGCACTCGATTCTTTGACTGTCATCTGATGATGACCGAACCGGGCCGCTACCTCGAGTCCTTTAAGAAATCAGGTGCGAACGGATGCACGGTGCACGTTGAGGTTGGCGGCACGGCGTCTCTTATTGAGGACGCGCGCGCACTCGGACTTCGAGTCGGACTTGCGGCAAATCCGGACACGCCCTTTGATTCGGTTGCTCCCTTTTTGGCCGATATCGATCTTTTGCTTTTGATGACCGTGTTTCCGGGTTTTGGCGGTCAGTCGTTCATCGTCGACGTAATGGCCAAAGTTGAACTCGCTCGGCGCGAAGTTGACCGTCACTCGTTGGCCCTCGATATTGAAGTGGACGGAGGGATCGATGTCGACACCGCGCCAGTTGCGGTTCGCGCCGGCGCCAACGTGTTAGTCGCTGGTTCGGCAATCTTTGCCAAAAATGATCCGCTAGGGGCCGCGAGAGCGCTGCGCGCGGCTGCTCGAGAATGAAGCAATCTCCTTCTGAGTTGATGGGCGTCGCCATGGCGGAGGGTGAGAAAGCGCGCTATCACGCGCCGCCGAATCCGTGGGTGGGAGCACTCATCGTGAATGATCGAGGCGTCATCGTGGGCGAGGGCCACACCCAAGCGCCGGGCGAATCGCACGCCGAGATTCAGGCGTTACGTCGAGCCGGAGAGAACGCACGAGGCGCCACGATGATCGTGACGTTGGAGCCGTGTAGCCATGTTGGACGAACTGGTCCGTGCGCCGAAGTGATTATTGAGGCCGGTATTGCGAAAGTGATTATCGGGATGATCGATCCAGACCCGAGGGTCTGCGGCAAGGGAATTGAACTCTTAAAGGCGTCGGGTGTCGACGTTGAAGTTGGAATTGAAGAAGAGAACGTTCGCGCGCAACTCGCTCCCTATATCTGGCACCGCGTGACGGCTCGACCTTACGTGGTTGCGAAAATTGCCAGCACGCTTGACGGTGTGGTCGCGATGGCTGATGGAACGAGTCAGTGGATTACGGGAATCGACGCGCGACGCGACGCACACGTGCTTCGCGCGCAGAGTCAGGCAATCCTGGTCGGAGCGGGAACGGTGCGAAGTGACGACCCCGTCTTGACCGCACGCCTCGACGACATTGTCCTCGAGCCGCTTCGTGTCGTTCTCGGCCGCGCGCCGCAGAATGCAAAGATGCGACCGTGCCTTGAACTGTCTGGCGACCTCGGTCTGGTGCTTGACGAACTCGGGCACCACGACGTCCTCCAAGTGCTCATTGAAGGTGGTCCTACGACCACGAGCGCGTTCTTAGAAGCGGGACTTGTCAATCACGTGGTCTGGTACCAAGCGGCGGCATTCGCCGGAGGTGGAGGGACGCTTGCGGCATTGAAAGGTCTTTCGACGCCTACAATGGAAGCCTTACGACGAGGTCGAATCGTCGACGTACGACGCCTTGGCGATGACGTGCGCATTGACGTGGAGGTGTAATGGCGTTATCAACTATCGAAGAAGCGGTCGCCCAACTGCGCAATGGCGGAATGGTCGTGGTCGTTGACGACGAAGACCGGGAGAACGAAGGCGACCTCATTATGGCCGCTGAGGACGTCACGCCCGAGTCGATGGCATTCTTCCTCGAGCACACGTCGGGCGTCTTTTGTGTTCCCTTAGAGAGTGAACGAGCCGATGAGTTGGAGCTTCCTCTGATGGTGGTAGCCAATACTGAAGCCCAGCGCACGGCCTTTACGGTGACAGTTGACTTTCGCCACGGCACGACGACCGGGATCTCCGCGCACGACCGCGCGCTTACGGTTCGCGCGCTCGTCGACCCCGCGACTCTCCCGAACGACCTCAACAGACCCGGACACATTTTCCCCCTGCGCTATCGACGCGGTGGCGTGTTGCAACGCGCTGGCCACACGGAGGCGACGGTGGACCTCTGTCGGATGGCTGGTAAGTCACCGGCCGGCGTGCTTTGTGAGATTGTCTCGGCCGACAAGTCCGATATGGCGCGGCTTCCCGAACTCGAAGAGTTCGCTTCGCGTCACCAGTTGCCAATTGTCACTATCGCTGACCTGATCCGCTATCGCCGTCGTCACGAAAAGCTCGTCAAGCGCGTCGCGCAGTCGTCGCTCGCGACGGAATTTGGTCAGTTCCAGGCTCACGTGTTCGAAAGCGTGATGGACGGTGAACAGCACATCGCGTTGGTCTACGGCGATATTGATAACGTCAAAAACCTGCTCGTCCGAGTGCACTCAGAGTGCCTGACCGGTGATGCCCTTGGTTCACTTCGTTGCGACTGCGGGCCGCAGTTGCACATGTCACTCGCGAAAATCGCCGCCGAAGGCGCGGGCATCGTCGTGTACTTGCGGGGTCAGGAAGGTCGTGGTATCGGTCTCGCGCACAAGATTCGTGCGTACGCCCTCCAAGAGGACGGTCGTGACACAGTCGACGCCAATCTCGATCAAGGACTGCCCGTCGATTCTCGCCAGTACGGCATTGGCGCGCAGATACTTGTCGATCTTGGCGTGACTTCGATGCGGTTAATGACAAATAATCCAGTCAAGTACGGAGGACTCGAAGGCTTCGGCCTCGATATCGTCGAACGCGTACCACTAGAGAGTCGCCCGAATCCCTTCAACATTGAATACCTACGTACCAAGCGCGAGCGAATGGGCCACCTTCTCGAGGGTCTCGATGACATCCAGTAGGGACACCGAGTTCGATCGCAAAGATGCCGACAAGTTGGCTAAACGCAGTGGTGAAGTTCTCGAGGGTGCTGTTTCTGGACGGGGTCTGCGCGTAGCGGTTGCCTGCGCGAGATTTAACGGAGGAATCACCACGCGACTTCTCGAAGGCGCACTCGATGCCCTCGAGGGAGCTGGCGTTGATCGCGCGGACATCTCCATAGGTTGGGTACCGGGCGCCTTTGAAATTCCTCTTCTCGCGTTGGCCTTCGCCGACGCGGATCGTCCCTTTGACGCGGTGATTACGTTAGGCGCGGTCATTCGAGGCGACACAGGTCACTACGAAGTCGTCGCGGGTGAGTGCGCACGCGGTGTCCAAGATGTGCAACTCAGTACTCGCGTGCCGGTAATTTTCGGTGTGCTCACGACGAACACTATTGAGCAGGCGCTCGAGCGTTCGGAGCCTGATAAGACGAACAAGGGTCGCGAGGCGGCGCTGAGTGCGTTGGAAATGGTCAACCTACTCCGTCAAGGTTCGCTCGCGAACTCGTGACAATTGCCGGTGTGGTCGGGGCCTTTAGTGAACTTCGTGGCGACGGGGTCATCGTCAGTGACGCGGGAGAGAGTCTCTATTTTCACTGTGTGTCGATACTCGATGGATCTCGCACCATTGACGTTGGAACGGAAGTTGTTGGCAATCGCCGCGTTGGCCACTTAGGGAGCGACGAGGTCGACGCGGTGGGCCCACTTTCCTAGTGGAACTTGTTGTAGTACAAGAAGGACGCTAAGAGCCCAGGAGTCGGACAACTAAGAAGGAATTAGTGTCAATTTCCGAGAAGAGACAAAGCGGAACTTCTCGCGGCGGCGGCTTGAATAATTGCCGCCTGCATTGCTTGACGGTCCGCACCCCGTTGCGCTGAGGTCCTCGCCGTGGCAAGGGCGTTCTGCAAAGTTGTTTGAGCCGAAATGATGGCTTGGTGGAAGGTGTTTTCAATCGTCTGACGTGTTTGGTGGCTCGACCCAGAACCCTGGCCGGACCCTTGGTGGGACAACTTTTGGGTACTGCTATGAGTGTTCGTGCTATTCGAGCTGGCTGAAGCAAGGACGGGGGCCACAAGTCCTAATGCAGCCACGACGCCCAGAGCAAACACGCATCGGATTAAAAACCGCTTCATAGAAGAAGAATACTGAATCAAATTAGGAAAGTTCTGTGAAGATTCTGTCGAATTCTTGAGAAAAGGTTGGCTTAACCCCATGGGGGGTCCCCGGGGTCTACGGTACGCTCGCCACATGGAGGTTCGACCTTGACGACCATTCTCATTATCGACGACGAACCAGGTGTTCGGGACCTTCTTGAAGACGCGTTAGGTAACGCGGGTTACGTCATTCAGTGCGCCACCAACGGTGCGGACGGCCTCGATCAATTGCGTCGAGGCAGCGCGGATTTATGCATTGTGGACGTCAATATGCCCACCATGGACGGTTACGAGTTCTTGGAGAAACTTAGAGCTCACGACACCAAAACGCCGGTGTTGATGTTGACGGCCCGTGACGCGAAGGATGACGTCGAGCGCGGTCTTCGAGAGGGCGCTGACGACTATGTGCGCAAGCCATTCAGCCTCGAAGAGTTGCTCCTTCGCGTCGGAGCGATACTTCGACGAACAGGGATTGACGAAAACGACGACCACGTGTTCAACTGCGGTCCACTGATGATGAACGTTGACCGTCACATTGTTTCTTACGAGACAGAAGAGATTGAGCTTTCCGCGACTGAATTTCGCTTGTTGGAGGTGCTTCTCGAACATCAAGATCGAGTGGTGACGAGAGAGCAGTTGCTGCGCGAAGTGTGGAACATCGACTTCGATTCTGAGACGTCAGTGCTCGACACGTACGTTTCGTACGTACGTCGAAAGATTCATCGTGACGAGTTCGCGCCGATCACAACGATTCGAGGTGTGGGCTTTAAGTTGGTGGACCAGGCCACTCGTAAGTGAGAATTGCCACACGCCTGACCATTCTCTTTGTCGTACTGATCATCGTGGTGACCTTCACGGTCGGTTGGTTCGCGGTCGCGCTGAGTTCTCGCTCGCAGTACGCCTCGCTCGATAGCGAGATCAACTCGGTGGTTGCTAGTGGACTGAATACCCCCAATAACGCGCTGAGCAATGCGCTCTACGTCGTACAGCGCCGAAATTACGACCTCACGCTTGACGTCATCTTTCCATCGGGCGAAATCACAAGGGTGAATTCGGGCTCAGTGCCACTTCGTCATCGCCCAACTATTGCCAACGTCAAGAACTCCCTGGTGAATGTTGTTAGCGAGCCCAACCTTCCGGGTTTCGTTATTCGTTCGGTGAACATTGGCGGCGGCGACTATCTCGTGGTAGCGGGTTCGACGTCCGACATTAGAAAACAAAATCAGCATCTGGCGCTGTTGGTGGCGGCCGTTGCAATTGCGATTGCGCTCGTGGGTCTCGCGCTCGCGCGACTCGTCATCCGTCGCGACCTTCGATCCATGGAACGACTTATTCACTACGCCGGCAACGTCACCAATGGTGATGAGGTTGGTCCAATGCCAGCGAGTGAAGGAAGCCGTGACCTCGAAGAACTACGAGGCGCGCTCGTAATCATGGTGGACGCACTGCAAGAACGCATCGCGCTCGAAGCTCGAAGCACTAAAGCCATGCAGCAGTTCATCGGTGACGCGTCGCACGAACTACGAACGCCTCTGACGGTGGTGAAGGGTTACAACGAACTACTCGCCAACGGCTCCGCGAGTCCCGAGCAGCAAATTCGCGCCGTGGCGAGAATCAAGCGAGAGGTCGAGCGTATGGAAGAACTCGTGGAAGATCTGCTCTTGCTCGCTGAAGTAAGGGAGGCGCCTCGTCACGCCGAAGAGATTGTCGATTTGGGCAAACTGCTAGGGGGCAAAATCGCGGACTTTGGCCTCGAAAACCATGAGCGCTCGCTGACCAGTGTGATTCAACCTCACGTGATGATCTTGGCTCGAGTGGACTATGTCGAACGGCTCATTAGCAACGCTCTGACGAACGTCGTGCGACATACCCCCACCAACGCTGCGCTACAAGTCGTGCTTAGTGCTACCGACCAACGCGCCTCGTTAGTCATCGAAGATGGAGGACCTGGTCTGCCGTCGTACGGCACCCGACCTCAACGATTTCAACGCTTTGACGACTCTCGCTCACGCGAGACGGGTGGCTCGGGGCTCGGGATGAGCATCATGGCTGACGTGGCAGAGTTGCTCGGTGGCTCAATGAAGACCGAACGCAGCTCGCTAGGTGGACTCGCGCTGCGCTTCGACCTTCCTCTCGCACCGACTTCGAAGCCCTAGTTAGCTCAAAGGAGCGCTTTTTGCGCGAACGTACGCTTGCTGCACTTCAGCTAAGGCATTTCGATAGAGGTCAACGTGCTCACCGAGGCGCTCTCCGGCGGCGTTGACCATCGCTGCCACCGTGTCGATTACGAGTTCAGCGGCTTCCAGATTCGGCGGCGTTTCTGAGAGCCGGAGGGCGGCAACTTGGATCAAGACGAAGAGATGATTGCCTAGAATCGTTTCTACAGGTGTCGTGCGAATGTAGGCAATCTCGTCCGCTTCATTGAAAGTCGGTTCTACCGAATCATCGCTCACGCGAACCAACGTAGTGGCAATGGCTCGTTGACTGCGGCGTCGGCTACCGAGCCTGAGGCTCTGCTGAACCCTCAGAGACCCGAAGATTCGGACCACGAGCAGTGTCTGCTAAAGTAGTAGGGCAGTTCA